>CAUQIK010000034.1:0-13811 GCA_963518035.1 uncultured Streptococcus sp.
GCTTCTGTCGTCAATCCTTGATTCCAATACTTTTTATTGATAATGTAGCCAATAGCTGCTTTTTTGAGAATGTGGTCAATCTTGTGCAAGTCAATGGTTCCAATAAACTGGCCAGTGCTTTTTAGTTCGATTCCCCACCGTCCCAAGGGACTAGCCAAGTAAAACTGAGCGATGTTGTTCTTGGTTTCTTCTAAGCTTTGATTTGTTGAAAAAGTGTAGCGTGTATTCTCTCTATCTGAGGCATACTCAAACATAGCTTCTGCATCGTCCAAAGTTACAGGTCTAAGCAATAAACGCTCTGTCTCTACTATTGGATACTGAGCTAGTTTTAAAAAGATTGATTCCATACTTCTCCTCTATTTAAAAATATTTTCTATCAGTCTAGCATAAAAAAGAAGTGATAACAAGAAGCGCGAACAAAGAATACCAGATAACTGATTCTAGAGCAGAGAGTTTTCTGGTCTTTGGAAGCATTTCTAAAAGCTTCTTAAAATCAATAATTACATAATTTAGAGTCCTACTGACAATGAAGATTCATCATTTTTTCTTTCCTTTTTTGAATCTAGTATTTACTTTTTTTATGACATAAAGAATAAAACTTCCCAAAATATCTAGTCCTATTGAGATTATAAATATTCTAATAAGCCAAAGCAGCCAACGCGTTTGATTAATGAATACATTGATGTAGGCATTTCCCCCATCAATGTAAATAATAAGAAGAAGTAAAAATATTTCAAGAGGAATGCGAATTTTTGCTTTCTTGAGACTGAATCTCTTCAACAATTTTTTAAAACTAACATCTCCTCGTGGCTCTGTTTCCCAATATTCCTTGCTTTGAGTTTTAAGATATAATAGATAGGCTACTTCAATGATCAATTGAGGGAAAGCATAACTAAAAAGTAAGCTAATAAGAATGAAAAAAATGAGTATCAATTTACCTGAAAGTATGGCAGCCAACATAGAAAATCCAAAAATGATGTAAAGAGAATTTCTACCATATGCATTAGATTTAGCAAAATAATTCCCCATCGTCCTATTTACAGAGAAACCTTTTTTTAACTGGCGTTTTAACCAGAAATATTGATAAATAAAGCCACAAACTGTAGAAATTAACAAAAATGGAATAAAAATTGGAGAATACTTAGGGAATCCAAGCGAAAATTCCTTCGTCGAGATTGATGTTACAAAAATTATCAGCAACATCATTTGTAATGAAAAGTATATTCCAATATAAACCATCATCAGAGAAAAAGTTGCTAAAATTTGTCTTTTATATGCAAACATTCCTGCTAATGGAATAAAAAAAGCAACAATTAAATAAAGTAAGAAGAAAATGAGAAGATCAAAAAACCAATAAGTTAATGGATTTATTAATAAAACCTCTTTTAAATACCAGGAAAAAACCCAAATAATTAAAGATAATATAAATACTCCTGTAAACGAAATAAACATCATACTTGCTGATGCGCGAGTATTCGCTAAGCTTTTAAAATATGCTTTATTTAATTCTTCAACTTCTTTCACTGTTTTTTCTTTCACATTAACCTCCTAAATTGACCTAACTCTAAGTCCGTTTAATTAAAAATCACAGCTTAATCAGCTTATTCTAATTTTTCGATAAAGAAAAAAATGTATAGAACTCGATCCTTCAATTAAATATCTTTATTTTCTAATTCTTTGTATAACTGTCTCAATATCATGCCGCGTTTAATCAATTTGGTATTTAAAATAGTATATACAATAAAATATGATGATAAAGTTAATACAAGACTAATATAATTACCTGAACTTATGAAAATAAGTCCAGTCACTAGTCCTATAATCAAAAAACAGAGCATCGTTATATATAATATTAAAACATTCCTTTTTTCTTGCTTTAAAAAGTTTTGATAGTCTATTAAATCAATTTGAAATTCTTCTAGCTCAATAACATGATTTAAAACATAATAAAGGAATAGACTGCTACCAATACTAATGATAATAAAAGCAAAGATTAAAAACAGTATCCGATAATCTGTTGGTGCTTTCCCATTTTTACTTATACTTCTCAAAACACTATATAAAACAAGAGCAATTGAACTGTAACCAGTAATGGCAGTTGCTCCAGTGGTTTTATCCTTTGTTGAATATAACAGTTGATGATTTTCATTGTTATAGTAGACAGATTTTCCCTGATATATACCTAGGGCAATGAAATTTTTAGTGTTACTTTTCATAATTATCTTTCTCATTTATAAGTTTTATACAGTTCATTTATGATTTTTCCTCTTTGGAAGATTTTATTATAAAAGAACATAAAATATATAGTCATAAATAAAACTGAAACAACTCCCCATGAAATATTACTATATGTGATAAAGAGGTATGCAAAGAATATTATAATTAGTGGTAATATGATAAGAGATAAATAGGTAAACAAGATATTTTTTCGCTCTCTTACCACAAAGTCCCTCATTGCTTTTTCCTCTAATTGAAGTTTTTCAACTTGCCTCTCACGATGGTACGTAACATAACAAACAACAAAGGCTATTATAAAGGAAATCAGGATGCCAATCATTAGAAATTGATATCTTCCCAGAATGGTTGAATAGTATTCGGAATTGACTTTTCCGATTATGACATAAACTATCATGATCAAGCTACTGCCAGCAGTTTCCAAAAAAGAAGTCTTTTTTCTTACTATATATAAACTAGAATCTTCATTATCAAAATAAACTGGATTTTTATCAATTGTTCCTATTGGAACCATATTTTTTAAATATTTTTTCATGAATCATTTTCCTTAGTGGAATATTTTTTGTCTAACATATGAACCACTTTAAATCTCTGTATTGGTTTCGTGTTTAATAACAATAGAGGAAACATAAAAAATAAAATGGCTAAAAACAAAAATAAAAAATTAGAAGTCAATAAATAAACTATAGAAAAAATCACTGGAAAAAGAAATCCCAGTAGTATAATGAGATGACTCTTAACTATATTTTTCTTCTCGCTTTGAAGAAAAGTCATCATTTCACTATTTGAAAGCACAAAAGGACTAATAATTAATTCTTCATTCAAAGCTGGTCTGTAGAGGAGTTTTGAGACAATGATCATTAGAAAAAAACCAAAAATCAAGGGCCAAAAACCACTGAATACCTGAGCTTTTGTTACTTCTCTTACAAGAACATAAAGAATAAGTGTTGCTCCTGTCGAGAAAGCGACAGGAGACACTTTAAACTTTCTTTTAGAATGACCTAAGAACATCTTGTCTGTTTTCTTATCAAAAAAAACTGTTTCCCCTTCAAAATTACCAATTCCTACAAATTCAACGTCCTTTAACTTTATAATTTGATTTTCGTCCAAGAGAATCTCCTATTTTTCTTATCTGATGTACACTCAAACATTGCTTCCGTATCATCTAAGGATAGAAATCTAAGCAATAAAAGCTATGTCACCACTATTGGATACTGGCTAGTTTTAAAAAGATTGATTCCATACGTTTCTACCATTCAAAAGTATTTTCTATCAGTCTAGCATAAAAAAGAAGTTACAACAAGTTTTTCTTGATTTTTAAAGCGGTTTCATATAGAATAAAATCATCACCTTATTTTATAGATAATTGTGATAAATCATTTACAGCCAGTCAATAGAAAGGGAGTTTTTCTCTATGTTAATCGGAATTCCAAAAGAAATTAAGAATAATGAAAACCGTGTTGCCCTCACACCTGCTGGTGTCCACAGCTTAGTCGGTCGTGGTCATCGCGTCCTTATCGAAACAAATGCTGGTCTCGGTTCTGGCTTTACTGATGCTGACTATCAAAAGCAAGGAGCTGAGATTGTCGCTACTGCTGGTGAAGTCTGGGCAACTGAGTTGGTCGTGAAAGTAAAAGAACCACTAGCTTCTGAATACGGTTATTTGCGCGACGATCTTCTCCTCTTCACCTACTTGCACATGGCCACTGCTCCTAAATTGGCTGAAGCCATATTAGCAGCAAAAACGACAAGTATCGCTTATGAAACTGTCCGTGATGATCAAGGGCAATTACCACTCCTTGTTCCTATGAGTGAGGTTGCAGGCCGTATGGCAGTCCAAATCGGTGCTCATTTCCTAACTAAGCAAGCAGGAGGTTCTGGCGTTCTACTGGGTGGTGTACCGGGTGTACCTAAAGGGAAAGTAACCATCATCGGTGGTGGTGTCGTAGGAACCCATGCTGCTCGAATTGCGCTTGGTCTTGGTGCTCAAGTAACCATCCTCGATATCAGTGCTAAACGTCTCTCAGTCCTCGAAGAAGTCTTTGGTCATCAAATCCAAACCCTTATGTCCAATTCATTTAACATCGAAGCCAGTGTGAGAGATGCGGATGTTGTTATTGGGGCGGTTCTCATCCCAGGTGCCAAAGCACCAAAATTGGTGACAAATGAGATGGTCAAGCAAATGCGTCCAGGATCTGTCATCGTTGACGTTGCCGTTGACCAAGGTGGCGTTATCGAGACAGCTGACCGTGTGACAACACACGATGAACCCGTCTATGAAAAACACGGTGTGCTCCACTATGCCGTTGCCAACATCCCTGGTGCGGTTGCTCGTACTTCTACCATTGCCCTAACCAACGTTACACTTCCTTATATCGAAGCTTTGGCTGGTAAAGGATTCGCACAAGCAATCTCTGAAGATGAGGGCTTGCGTCAAGGTGTGACCACTTATCAAGGTTACTTAACCAGTCTTCCAGTAGCCCAAGGTCTCGATAAAAAACATACTCCAATTGATGAACTAGTATAAAAATCTAATTATCAAATAAAAGAAAGAGCAATTCCACCTGAACTGCTCTTTTTTGCTATTCTGTTTCTTCTTGGACTTCTTCACGCTCTTCATTTTTAACTGGAGCTGGTTCATAAGCTCGGATAATCTGAGCGACAACTGGATGACGAACCACATCCTTAGCTGAAAAATGAACAAAGTCAATCTGGTGAATGTTCTTGAGCTTTTCTTGGGCATCAATCAAACCGGACTTGACATTACGTGGCAGGTCAATCTGACTGATATCTCCATTGACAATCATCTTAGAATTAAAACCTAAACGCGTCAAGAACATCTTCATCTGCATGATGGTCGTATTTTGCGCCTCATCGAGAATGACAAAGGCATCATCCAAGGTCCGTCCACGCATATAGGCAAGGGGCGCAATCTCGATAATTTCACGCTCCATGAGTCGAGTTGTTTGGTCTTTCCCCAGAATCTGATACAAGGCATCATAAACAGGTCTAAGGTAAGGATCTACCTTCTCCTTAAGATCACCCGGAAGAAAACCTAGACTCTCTCCTGCTTCCACCGCTGGACGAGTCAGGATAATCCTCTTGACTTGCCCACGTTTAAGGGCAGTTACGGCCAAAGTAACTGCAAGAAAGGTCTTACCTGTCCCTGCAGGCCCAATTCCAAAGGTCACATCATGCTGTTTAACACTGTCCACATAAAGTTTTTGACCCAGTGTTTTGACACGGATAGGTTTCCCAGTATTGTCCTTGATGATTTCTTCTTCGTAAAGGGCGACAAACTTGTCGATTTCATCGTTTTTGACCATGCTAATCGCAGTCACCACATCTGGCGTGCCAACGGTCATCCCCCGATTCACCAAGACCATCAAAGCCTGGATAACCTGACGGGCTTCCTCACAGGCAGTCTCTTCTCCCAAAACCTGGACAATCTCCGTACGGGCATGAATCACCACATCGAGCTCTTCTTCCATCAAACGAAGATGGCGCTCATTGGAACCAAAAAGATGAAACAAGTCATCTGGATGACTCAGTTGAATGTCTATTGAATGTTCCTTCAAATAAAGAACCTCTCTAATCCTTTTATTTCTTTTTATTATAGCAAAGGGGTGGAGAAATTACTAGCCCAAACCCAATGAATCATGCTAGTGTTCTAAGTATTCTTGCCAGATAGCGTCAAAGTCTCCTAGGTTAAAAGAGAAACTGGCATGTTCTTCTAAAAAGCGACTCACCTCATCAAAATCATCTGTGTGTTTTGGGAAGGCTGACTCTTCAAAAGCGAGGTCTGCCAAGATTGCTTTGGGACTGTTACTTTTAGGATTGCGCTCGGTCATGAGCCAAGTGTAAAATGATTTTCTCATAAATCTCCCTAAATCAACTCTGTCCCAAACTGGTCTTGCTTGATTTTACCAGCCTTCATAAGACCACCTAAAGCTTTCTTGAACTGACCTTTAGAAATGCCAAAGGTTGCTTTGATGTCGTCTGGAGATGACTTATCATTTAAGGTCATGAAACCGCCATTGCTTTCCAAGTAGGTCAAAATCATCTGAGCATCATTTTCCAACATCTCAAAAGAACGTGGTTTGAGGGAGAGATTCAACGTACGGTCCACTTCGCGGAAACCAATGACACGCGCATCTAGAACTTGCCCCAAACGTGGCTCTGTGTAACGCTCGCTAGGATGGATAAAGCCAAGCATGTTATTTTCTGGCAGATAGACAAAAGTTCCTGATAGCTTGAGGCGGTAAACAATGGCTGGCCAGTTTTGGTTCTGCATGTTGTTGTAGGCAGGACGAGCCAGACGTTGGAAGTCTTCTTGATAAGCCAAGAGTCCCCAGATGCGGTCTTTCTTGTCCACTTCAAGACGGATGTAGAGTTGGTCGCCCTTCTTAGGCCAGAGTTCCTTGAGCTCAGGGAGAATATCGAGTGACACAACGATTTCCTTGTCAGGAAGGCCTGTATCCACAAAGACACCCAAGTCTTTACGAACTTCCGTTACAGTTCCCCAACCAAATTGGTTCTGAGTGGCAGTCACTTCTAGAGTGGTCAGGCGGAGTTTTTGCTTCATATCCGTGTAGGCAAAACCTTTGACCGTATCCCCTACTGTATGTTGGCCTTCTTCCTTAGCAAGAGCATAGGTCTGGCCATCCTTTTGCACAAAGTAAAAACGGTCGTTTTCATCGATGATGAGTCCAACGATAAAACTTGCAAGATTTGTATTCATATTTCCTTCTTTCGAATAAAACTCAGCCAGCAATGCCAACTGAGTTTTTCTGTTTATTTTTAGACTTCCAAGATTTCTTTTTCTTTATTGGCAGTCATGTCGTCGATGTGTTTCACAGCATCGTCTGTTACTTTTTGAATATCTTTTTCAAGAGTCTTCAATTCGTCTTCAGTGATTTCTTTTGCTTTTTCTTGTTTCTTAGCTTCGTCCATAGCATCGCGACGGATATTGCGGACAGCCACTTTAGCATTTTCACCGACCTTCTTCACTTCTTTAGCAAGGTCACGACGAGTTTCTTCTGTAAGAGCTGGGATAACCAAGCGAATAACAGAACCATCGTTAGCTGGTGTAATACCAAGATCAGAAGCGTTCAAGGCACGTTCGATGTCTTTCAATGAAGACTTGTCAAATGGTGTTACCAACAAAACACGCGCTTCTGGAATCGTAATTGAAGCGATTTGGTTAAGAGGAGTTTCGACTCCATAGTATTCTACATGTACACGGTCAAGCAAGCTTGCATTGGCACGACCGGCACGGATACCACCAAATTCACGAGCAAGTGATTGGTGAGACTGGGTCATTCTCTCTTTAGCTTTTTCAATAATTGCGTTAGCCATAATCTTTCTTATTCCTTTTCTTCGATATTGTTTGAAACTGTTGTTCCGATATTTTCACCAAATACGACACGTTTGATGTTGCCTGGTTGGTTCATATTGAAGACAACCAAGTCAATGTCGTTATCCATTGAGAGGGTTGAAGCTGTTGAGTCCATGATACGAAGACCTTTATTGATAACATCACGGTGGGTCAATTCTTCAAACTTAACAGCTGTCTTGTCCTTCTTAGGATCGGCATTGTAAACACCATCTACGCCATTTTTAGCCATAAGGATAGCATCCGCTTCGATTTCAGCTGCACGAAGGGCCGCTGTTGTATCTGTTGAGAAGTAAGGTGAACCAATTCCGGCACCAAAGATAACGATACGGCCTTTTTCAAGGTGACGAAGGGCACGTCCACGTACATAAGGCTCTGCCACTTGTTGCATAGCAATGGCAGTTTGCACACGCGTATCGACACCAACTTGTTGCAATGAATCTGCCATCACAAGAGCATTCATAACAGTCCCAAGCATTCCTGTGTAATCTGCCTGAACGCGGTCCATACCTGCTTCTGCAGCAGGTTCTCCACGCCAGAGATTTCCTCCACCAATAACAAGGGCAATTTCGATACCTAAGCTATGAACTTCTTGAATCTCTTTTGCGATTGTTTGAACTGTTTGGATATCAATCCCTACGCCACGTTCACCGGCAAGGGCTTCACCTGATAACTTGATTAAAATACGTTTATACTTGGGATTCGCCATTTTTACTCTCCTTTTTTTATCCTACCTATTTTATCACAATTTCTAAGATTTTTATAGTATCATGAGCAATTCTTTGAAAAAAATTAGACCGTTAAAAATTCCTCTAAGTCGGTAAGAGCACGCTCTGCAATTTTTTCATAACGAGCCTTTTTATCACGGATACGCTCGCCTTCCAATTCCTTGATAATCCCAAAATTGACATTCATTGGTTGGAAATGTTTGCTGTCAGCATGGGTGATGTAATGAGCTAAGCTTCCGATAGCCGTCGTCTCTGGGAAAATAGCTTGGCTTTCTCCCTTGAAAAGACGAGCCGCGTTAATTCCCGCAACTAAGCCTGACGCTGCGGACTCAACATAGCCTTCCACACCCGTCATCTGACCAGCAAAGAAGAGGTTTGATTGTTTCTTAGAACGGTAAGTCTGTTCAAGAAGATTTGGTGAATCCATATAAGAATTGCGGTGCATAACACCGTAACGGACAAACTCAGCATTTTCAAGACCTGGAATCATTTGGAAAACACGCTTTTGTTCTCCCCATTTGAGGTGGGTCTGGAAACCAACAATATTGTAGAGGCTACCAGCTGCATTGTCCTGACGCAGTTGCACAACCGCATAAGGTGTTTTAAATTCTCCATCACGAGGGCCTGTGTAGTCGTCTGGATACTCCAGACCGACTGGTTTCATAGGACCATAAAGCATAGTTTTAATGCCACGTTTGGCCATAACTTCGATAGGCATACAACCTTCAAAGTACTTTTCTTTTTCGAAAGAATTGAGCGGTGCTTCTTCCGCATTAACCAATGCTTCATGGAAATCCATAAACTCTTGCTTGGTCATGGGAGCGTTGAGATAAGCGGCTTCTCCCTTATCATAACGAGACTTGAGATAGACCTTGCTCATATCGATA
Organism: uncultured Streptococcus sp.; assembly: GCA_963518035.1. GTDB lineage: Bacteria > Bacillota > Bacilli > Lactobacillales > Streptococcaceae > Streptococcus. The sequence goes on from CAUQIK010000034.1 coordinate 9,246, forward strand.
GTGTTGACGTCGATAATAGGGGCTGCCGCATCGTAGAAATAGAAACCATCGCCGTCATTAAGAGCATGAATCTTTTCAGCCAGAGCATCGCTGGTCAAAGGACCAGTAGCGACAACCGTAATAACATCTGTCGGCAATTCTGTAATTTCATCACGAACCACTTCAATCAAAGGGTGGTTGGCAACTTTTTCAGTCACCATCTGTGAGAAACCATCTCGGTCCACGGCAAGAGCACCACCTGCAGGAACACGTGTAGCCTCAGCAGATTCCAAAATAACAGAACCCAAGCGACGCATTTCTTCCTTGAGAAGACCAACTGCATTTGTCAAAGCATCCCCTCGAAGGGAATTAGAACAAACTAACTCAGCAAAATTGTCTGTTTTGTGCTGGGGTGTTGACTTGACACCACGCATTTCATAAAGTTTAACTGGAATACCACGCTCTGCGATTTGGTAGGCTGCTTCAGAACCTGCCAAACCAGCACCGATAACATTGATATAAGATTGAGACACGACACTAATACCTCTTTGGGAGTGTGAAGACAAGTTTCACATTGAAAAAGCCAATCGGACTTACTTCGCTTTCGAGTTTCTTGGCTCAGGCTGAAAAAGTCCACAGGACTTTCCTCGCTCTCGAATTTCTTGGCTCAGGCTGAAAAAGTCCCCGGACTTTTTCACTCCCACAAATCTTTCTATTTTTTTCTTCTACTAGTATAACAAAAAAAGGGAAGAAGGCAAACTTCCCTGTTTAGTCATTTTCTTGATTTTCTTCCCAATCGTGGTAGGCAGCGTAGAGCTGACTTTTATTCCACTGGTAAATCTTAGCGACTTCCTTGATAGCTTGGTTTTTCTTCATGCCTTGCTGGATGCGGACTTGGATTTCTAAGAACAAGTCTTCCTCGTCTTTTTCTTCCACATCCTGACTGGCACCTTCAACGATAAGAAGGCATTCTCCCTTAAGTGGCGTTTCAGAGATGCTTTCCAGCAATTCAGAGATCTTTCCTCTTTGGTATTCTTCATAGATTTTGGTCAATTCCCTGACCAAGACGACCGAGCGGTCGCCGTAGACTTCTAGCATATTTTCCAACGTATCAGCTACACGATGGGGCGATTCATAGAAAATCTGAGTTTCAGGATAGTCTTTTTTCGAGTCGAAAAATTGCTTTTGCTGGCCTGATTTTCTCGGTAAAAAGCCGTAAAAGATATGTGGCTGTGGCGCTAAACCACTGGCAATCAAAGCAGAAATCCCTGCAGAGGCACCTGGAACTGTGACAACTGCAATCTCTTCCTCAATAGCTACCTTAACCAAATCATGACCAGGGTCTGAGATGCTAGGCAGACCCGCATCGGATACCTGAGCAATACTTTGCCCTGCTTTCAGGAAACCAATCAAATCAGGAATTTTTTCCTTGGCATTGTGCTCATGAAAACTGATCTGCTTAGTATAAATGTCAAAATGCTTGAGCAATAGACCTGTATTGCGCGTGTCCTCAGCCGCAATCCAGTCCACTTCTTTCAAGGTCTGAATAGCTCGAAAGGTCATATCATCTAGATTGCCAATCGGTGTTGCCACTAGGTACAGCTTGCCATAGGGAGACTGCCCCTTAAAACTTTTTTGAATCTGCATGCCTACTCCCTGTATAACAACTCGTCACAGAACATACATTCCTCGTCCTGCTCTCGACGTTGTCCATAAAAATCATTACATACGTGAAAACCATCTTTATAAATTCGACGGACACTTTCACGAACATGCTTAGCCTTGACAGGAGCGTCTGCTTCCACCTCACCCAAGCGTTCGCGCAACTTACTATTTTCCAAGCGAAGAGCTGTATTTTCCTCTACCAGGCTCTTGAGATTTTTCTTGATGGCTTCCACATCGGCCAAGGTTACCAATAACTGTTGGGAAAAATCATCCAGCGCGTCAAATAATTCTTTTTTGTCCATAAAACAGCCCTTTCCTTTCATTATCGTTCATTTTTGAGTTTATATTTCTTTCAAGACCAGATATTCCATGGCATTTTGAAAGCTGACATTAGCCTGCCACATTTTTCTAGCTTCTAGCAAATCTTGTAGAATCACTCTTACTCTTGCTTGTAGGATATCTTGCCCACAGAGAACTTCAAGAATCCGTAAAACCTGATCTTGTTTTTCCTTGTCATCTGCTAAGTTCGCTAATTTAGCAACCTTCAGATAACTTTCTTTTTTCTTAGCTACTAACCAAGTCAGCAGGCGTTCACTTTCATCGACCAAGGTCCAAAAACTTGCCTGATTTGCCAACTTTTCTGCTTCAGCTCGCGATTGACTAAACTGAGCTAAAAGTGTCGCTTTTTTCTTAACCAACCCCATTTGTTCTAAGATCAAGATGAGCTTTTCTTCTTGCTTTTTAAAGTGAAAAATCTGGGTCCGACTACGGATTGTCGGCAAGATTTTTTCCTCATCACTAGTTAAGAAGAAAATGTAAACTTCACTCTGAGGTTCTTCGATGACCTTGAGCAGAGAGTTGGCTGCGTTAGGATGCATTTTCTCCGCCTGCTCGATGATAAAGACCTGTTGCTGGCTTTCAATCCCTGCTTGGGAAAACTGGCCCACTAATTCTCGAATCCGTTCTGTCTTGATGACCTGATTGACTGGCTTAATCAAAGTGACATCGGGAAATTCTCCCTGTTCAATCAGCTTACAATTTCGGCATTTTTCACATGGTAAAACACCTACTTTATCTGTACAAAAGAGGCTCTTAGCTAAAAATTGCGCCATTTCCAAGCTTCCAAAGAAACCTGAAAAGAGGTAGGCATGATTGAGCTGGTCTTGTTCTAGGATACGGACAAAGCGGTCAAACTGATCTGGTTGCCAAGCCTTTAGTTGATCTTGTTTCATTTGACCAAGCCCATTCTGTCAAACAAGACAGCCTTGGTAGTTTCCACAACTTGCTCCAAAGGAAAACTCGCATCAATCTTGACAATACGACTTCCTTCTTTTTCCAGAAGAGAAAGGTAACCTTGACGGACTTTTTTGTGCAAGTCCAACCCTTCCAAGTCCAAACGATTGACCTCACGATTGCTATTAGCAGCAATGCGAGCCAGTCCTTCTTCCACCTCGATGTCAAAATAGAGTGTCAAATCGGGTTTAAGGCCATCTGTCGCAAACTGGTTGAGCCAGTCAATGGCGTCAATATCCAAACCACGACCAAATCCCTGATAGGCAAGAGAACTATCAATAAAACGGTCCATAATGACCAACTTACCAGCTTCAAGTGCTGGAAGAACTTTTTCCACCAAGTGCTGTCTGCGACTGGCGATATAGAGCAAAAGCTCTGTTTTAGCATCCATCTGAGTATGACTTGGATCCAAAATCACTTCCCGAATCTTCTCCCCAATCAAGACTCCGCCAGGTTCACGGGTCGTCAGCACCTCTACCCCTTTTTCCTCTAAAATTGGTAGCAGAGCCTCTAAAACACTGGTCTTGCCTGCTCCCTCTGGTCCCTCAAGAGAGACTAAAAATCCTTTTGACATGTCTAACTCATTTCTTTTTTACTACTTCTATTCTATCAAAAAAATAGGGGTTTGTGACAATCTTTTTGTATTCTCATTTCATACTCAATGAAAATCAAAGAGCAAACTAGGAAGCTAGCCGCAGGTTGCTCAAAACACTGTTTTGAGGTTGCAGATGGAATCTGACGCAGTTTGAAGAGATTTTCGAAGAGTATCAACCACTATAAAAGAGGCAGACAAAGCCACCTCTTATTTACCTAGTTCTTGTGTTCGTTTATAGGCTTGACCAACTGCCTCCATGACTGTCCCTCGAAAAGCATGAGCTTCTAGGCTTGCTACACCAGCGATAGTCGAACCGCCTGGGCTACAAACTTGGTCTTTCAATACTCCAGGATGTTGCTGACTTTCAAGAACCAATTGCCCAGCTCCTACCACAGTTTGAGCTGCCATTTTCAATGCTATTTCTCGTGGTAATCCTGTCTGAACACCTGCATCTGCCAAGGCCTCAATAAAGAGATAGACAAAGGCTGGTCCACAACCTGCAAGACCTGTCGCCGCGTCGATTAATCCTTCTCCCAGTTCAACCAAGAGACCAGCCTTGGCTAAAAGCTGACAAAACAGTTCACTGTCCTCAGCACGACAGTTTGCTGATATGGCATAACTAATCACTCCTTGCCCGATAGAAGCAGGGGTATTTGGCATCATACGAATAATTCGGTGTTGACTTGGGATAAGACTTGCTAGCTTTTCTAAAGTCAATCCAGCTGCCATGGAGATCAAAAGAAGACTTGCTCGTTTTTCAAGGATGGTCTGATATTGAGAAAGCAGTTCAGAAAACTGAGCAGGCTTAACTCCTAGAAAAATCACATCTGCTTCTGCGAATATTTCTTCGTTGCTTGAAGTCTGACCACCAAAGTCTGCAATGAAAGCATCTACCTTGGCTTGACTACGATTGGCAAGAAGAATCTGGGCACCCGTCTTGGTCTGCAAGACAGACTTAGCCAAGCTAGCACCCATATTCCCCAAACCGATAAATCCAATCTTCATCTCTTACTCCCTTATCTGTCCGTCACCAG
>CAUQIK010000035.1:0-13320 GCA_963518035.1 uncultured Streptococcus sp.
CTGTTTTAACTTTTAGTAGTCTCTTACTTCTGAAGAATGATGACTCTTGTCTTTGTTCAGACTGTGACTCTACTTTTGAGAGGATTGGAGAAGAGTATTGTCCAAACTGTATGAAAACAGGATTGTCAACAAAGTGTCAAGATTGTCAATTTTGGTGTAAAGAAGGAGTAGAAGTCAGTCATAGAGCGATTTTTATTTACAATCAAGCTATGAAGGATTTTTTCAGTCGGTATAAGTTTGATGGAGACTTCCTTTTAAGAAAAGTTTTTGCTTCATTTTTAAGTGAGGAGTTAAAAAAGTACAAAGAGTATCAATTTGTTGTAATTCCCCTAAGTCCTGAAAGATTGCTCGAGAGGGGATTTAACCAGGTTGAAGGTTTAGTTGAAGCAGCAGGGTTCTCTTTTCAAGACTTACTAGAGAAGAGAGAAGAGCGGGCCAGTTCTTCCAAAAATCGTTCAGAACGCTTGGGGACAGAACTTCCTTTCTTTATTAAAAGGGGAGTCACTATTCCTAAAAAAATCCTACTTATAGATGACATTTATACTACTGGAACAACTATAAATCGTGTGAAGAAACTGTTGGAAGAAGCTGGTGCTGAGGATGTAAAAACATTTTCCCTTGTAAGATGAGGAAAAAATTTGCAAAAATAAAATGAAAGCGTTATAATTAAATCAGAAAAACAAAAATGTTTAGAAAGAAGGTACTCATATGATTAAATATAGTATCCGTGGTGAAAACCTAGAAGTAACAGAAGCAATTCGTGATTATGTAGTTTCTAAACTCGAAAAGATCGAAAAGTATTTTCAAGCTGAACAAGAGTTGGATGCTCGAGTTAACTTGAAGGTGTATCGTGAAAAAACGGCTAAAGTAGAGGTGACGATTCCGCTCGGCTCAATTACTCTTCGTGCAGAAGATGTGTCTCAAGATATGTATGGTTCAATTGACCTTGTAACCGATAAAATTGAACGTCAGATTCGTAAAAATAAAACAAAAATCGAGCGTAAAAATAAAAACAAGGTAGCAACTAGTCAATTATTTACAGATGCTTTGGTGGAAGATCCAAATGTTGTCCAGTCTAGAGTTGTTCGTTCAAAACAAATTGATTTAAAACCAATGGATTTGGAAGAAGCTATTCTACAGATGGATTTGTTGGGACATGATTTCTTTATCTATGTGGATGTTGAAGATCAGACAACCAATGTGATTTATCGTCGTGAGGATGGCGAGATTGGCTTGTTAGAAGTTAAAGAATCTTAATTTTAATATGTGTAAAGGAAGGTTTACTGAATTGTAAACCTCCTTTTTCTTATAATTGATAGAATTACTGATTACACTTTTAAAAAGTCGCTTTTTGGTGGTTATTATGGTATAATGAGTGCCAAGAGGTTTGGAATGAAAAAATTTTATGTAAGTCCTATTTTCCCCTTAATATTAGGAATAGTGGCGTTCGGAGTGCTATCTGTGCAACTTGTTTTTGTAACGAATACACTGGTAACGCTATTTCTTTTGCTACTTATTTTGGGTTCATATATTTCACTATTCATCCATCAGAGAGACTACTACTCAAAGAGTGAAGTAGAACAAATCCAGTATGTAAACCACCAAGCTGAAGATAGTTTGACAACCTTGTTAGAACAGATGCCTGTCGGAGTTATTAAACTAGACTTATCGTCAGGTGAAGTTGAATGGTTCAATCCTTACGCTGAATTGATTTTGACTAATGAAGTGGGCGAGATTGATGTTGCATTAATTCAAACAATTATAAAGGCTTCTGTGGGGAATCCAGGTTCTTATGCTACCTTAGGTGAGATCCGTTATTCGGTTCATATGGACAAGGTATCTGGAGTTCTTTATTTCTTTGATGTGTCTGGAGAATACGAAGCGACTGTTGAGTTAGTTACGAGTAGACCTGTTATTGGAATTGTCTCCGTTGACAACTATGATGACTTAGAAGATGAAACATCGGAGTCTGATATCAGTCATATTAATAGTTTTGTAGCCAATTTTGTTTCAGAATTTGCTGGGAAGCATGCCATGTTCTCTCGTAGAGTGAGTATGGACCGTTTTTATTTATTTACGGACTACACGGTGCTTGAAGGATTGATGAATGATAAATTTTCTGTGATTGATGCATTCAGAGAAGAGTCGAAACAGAGACAGCTGCCTTTGACCTTAAGTATGGGATTTTCTTATGGTGATGGAAATCATGATGAGATAGGGAAAGTTGCATTGCTCAACTTGAACTTAGCTGAAGTGCGTGGTGGCGACCAAGTGGTTGTTAAGGAAAACGACGAAACGAAAAACCCAGTTTATTTTGGTGGTGGGTCTGCTGCCTCAATCAAACGTACACGGACTCGTACGCGTGCTATGATGACGGCTATTTCAGATAAGATTCGTAGTGTGGATCAGGTTTTTGTAGTTGGTCACAAAAATCTAGATATGGATGCTCTTGGCTCTGCTGTAGGTATGCAGTTGTTTGCCAGCAATGTGACTCAAAATAGCTATGCTATTTATGACGAAGAACAAATGTCGCCGGATATTGAACGAGCTGTTTCATTCTTAGAAAAAGAAGGAGTTACAAAGTTGTTGTCTGTTAAGGACGCAATGGGGATGGTGACCAATCGTTCTTTGTTGATTCTTGTAGACCATTCAAAGACAGCTTTAACTTTATCAAAAGATTTTTATGATTTATTTACCCAAACCGTCGTCATCGACCACCACAGACGGGATCAGGATTTTCCAGATAATGCGGTTATTACTTATATCGAAAGTGGTGCAAGTAGTGCCAGTGAGTTGGTAACGGAATTGATTCAGTTCCAGAATTCTAAGAAAAATCGTTTGAGTCGTATGCAAGCAAGTGTTTTAATGGCTGGTATGATGTTGGATACTAAAAATTTCACCTCACGAGTTACTAGTCGGACATTCGATGTTGCTAGCTATCTCAGAACGCGCGGAAGCGATAGTATTGCTATCCAGGAAATGGCTGCGACGGATTTTGAAGAATATCGTGAGGTCAATGAACTTATTTTACAGGGACGTAAATTAGGTTCAGATGTACTGATAGCAGAGGCTCAGGACTCGAAATGCTATGATACAGTTGTTATTAGTAAGGCAGCAGATGCCATGTTAGCTATGTCAGGTATTGAAGCGAGTTTTGTTCTTGCGAAGAATACACAAGGGTTTATCTCTATCTCAGCTCGCAGTCGTAGTAAGCTGAATGTACAACGGATTATGGAAGAGCTGGGAGGTGGAGGCCACTTTAATTTGGCAGCAGCTCAAATTAAGGATTCAACCTTGTCAGAAGCAGGTGAAAAACTGACAGAAATTGTATTAAATGAAATAAAGGAAAAGGAGAAAGAAGAATGAAAGTAATCTTTTTAGCAGATGTTAAAGGAAAAGGAAAAAAAGGCGAAATTAAGGAAGTACCAACAGGGTATGCACAAAACTTTCTTATCAAAAAGAATTTAGCAAAAGAAGCAACTGCTCAAGCTGTAGGTGAACTTCGTGGTAAACAAAAATCAGAAGAGAAAGCTCACGCTGAGATGATTGCAGAAGCAAAAGCAATTAAAGCTCAACTAGAAGCAGAGGAAACTATTGTAGAATTTGTTGAAAAAGTTGGTCCAGATGGTCGTACCTTTGGTTCAATTACCAATAAGAAAATTGCAGAAGAATTGCAAAAGCAATTTGGAATTAAGATTGATAAACGTCATATCCAAGTACAAGCTCCGATTCGGGCGGTTGGTTTGATTGATGTACCAGTGAAAATCTATCAAGATATCACAAGTGTAATCAATCTTCGTGTGAAAGAAGGATAAATTTACACTTTCTTGACAAGATTGTAAAAGGAAGGGAAGTCTGATGGCAGAAGTAGAAGAGTTACGAGTACAACCTCAAGATATCTTAGCTGAGCAATCCGTTTTAGGGGCTATCTTTATTGATGAGAGTAAGCTTGTTTTTGTGCGAGAATATATTGAGTCTCGGGACTTTTTTAAGTATGCCCATCGTTTGATTTTCCAAGCTATGGTCGATTTATCCGATCGTGGCGATGCTATAGATGCAACAACGGTTCGTACCATTCTTGATAATCAAGGTGATTTACAGAATATTGGTGGCCTGTCTTACTTGGTTGAGATTGTCAATTCTGTGCCAACTTCTGCTAATGCGGAGTATTATGCTAAGATTGTTGCAGAGAAAGCCATGCTACGTCGATTAATCTCCAAGTTGACAGAGTCTGTCAATCAAGCTTACGAGGCTTCGCAACCAGCTGATGAAATCATTGCTCAGGCAGAAAAAGGCCTGATTGATGTCAGCGAAAATGCTAATCGAAGTGGATTTAAGAACATTCGAGATGTGTTGAATATCAACTTTGGAAATCTGGAAGCTCGCTCGCAACAAACGACAGATATTACAGGTATTGCGACAGGTTATCGTGATTTGGATCATATGACGACTGGTCTTCATGAGGAGGAGTTGATTATCTTAGCAGCTCGTCCTGCGGTTGGTAAGACAGCCTTTGCCTTGAATATTGCTCAGAATATTGGGACTAAGTTGGACAAAACAGTTGCTATTTTTTCACTCGAAATGGGTGCGGAAAGTCTAGTGGATCGTATGTTGGCGGCAGAAGGTTTGGTAGAATCGCATTCTATCCGTACGGGTCAATTGACTGATGAGGAGTGGCAAAAATATACCATTGCTCAAGGGAATCTAGCTAATGCAAGTATTTATATCGATGATACACCAGGGATTCGGATTACAGAGATTCGTTCTCGTTCTCGTAAACTGGCTCAAGAAACTGGAAATCTTGGTTTGATTTTAATAGACTATTTGCAGCTTATCACGGGAACTGGTCGGGAAAATCGTCAACAAGAGGTTTCAGAAATTTCACGTCAGTTGAAAATTTTAGCTAAGGAACTGAAGGTTCCAGTAATCGCTCTAAGTCAGCTTTCTCGTGGTGTAGAACAACGTCAGGATAAGAGACCGGTCTTGTCTGATATTCGTGAATCTGGGTCTATTGAGCAGGACGCTGATATTGTAGCCTTTCTTTATCGCGACGACTACTATGAGCGTGGTGGTGAAGAAGAGGAAGGCATACCGAATAATAAGGTAGAAGTTATTATCGAGAAAAACCGTAGTGGAGCTCGTGGAACGGTGGAATTAATTTTCCAAAAAGAATACAATAAATTTTCAAGTATCTCAAAGAGGGAGGCATAAGATGTCAGATGCATTTACAGATGTAGCCAAGATGAAAAAAATCAAAGAAGAAATCAAGGCACATGAGGGACAAGTCGTAGAAATGACTTTGGAGAATGGTCGTAAGCGCCAAAAAAATAGATTGGGTAAGCTAATTGAGGTTTATCCATCCCTATTTATCGTTGAATTTGGGAACGTTGAAGGAGATAAACAAGCTAATGTTTACGTTGAATCCTTTACTTACTCAGATATCCTTACAGAAAAGAATTTGATTCATTATCTTGACTAAAGTGAGAAATTTTCTCACTTTTTCTTTTTTCTCCGAATAGTTTAAGTGAAGGTAATCTTCGATTTATATTATTTTTCAAGGAGGAAGAATGAAAATTTCACCATTTAAAGTAGCAGAGACAAGATTTTCTTTCAGAAAATCAGCTAAAAAGGTTGTTCCCTTTTTAGTAGTAGGATTGATGTTAGCAGCGGGTAATAGTGTATATGCCTATTCCGGAGGAAATGGATCGATTGCGCGTGGGGATGATTATCCTGCTCATTATAAAAATGGGAGCCAGGAGATTGATAAGTGGCGCATGTATTCTCGTCAATGTACTTCTTTTGCAGCCTTTCGTTTGAGTAATGTCAATGGTTTTGAGATTCCAGCTGCTTATGGGAATGCGAATGAATGGGGCTATCGTGCTCGTCGTGAAGGCTATCGTGTAGATAATAGACCAGCGATTGGCTCCATTGCTTGGTCGACTGCAGGAACTTATGGTCATGTTGCTTGGGTGTCAAATGTAATAGGAGATGAGATTGAGATTGAAGAATACAACTATGGAATAAGGGAATCTTACAATAAGCGCGTCGTGAAGGCGAATACTATGACTGGTTTTATTCATTTTAAAGATTTAGCTGGTGGCAGTGTTGGGAATAGTCAATCCTCAGTTTCAACAGGAGGAACACATTATTTTAAGACTAAGGCTGCTATCAAAAATCAGCCTCTAGCTAGCGCAACTACGATTGATTACTATTATCCTGGGGAAAATGTTCATTATGATCAAATTCTCGAAAAAGATGGGTACAAGTGGTTGAGTTATACGGCTTATAACGGAAGTCGTCGCTATATCCAGCTAGAGGGAGTAACCTCTTCACAAAATTATCAGAATCAATCAGGAAATAGCTCTAACTATGGATTAAATAACAGTTCAACTGTCGGTTGGAAGAAAATAAATGGTAGTTGGTATCATTTTAAATCAAATGGTTCTAAATCAACGGGATGGCTGAAAGATGGTTCTAGCTGGTATTATTTGAAATCATCTGGTGAAATGCAGACAGGATGGTTAAAGGAGAATGGCTCGTGGTATTATCTAGATAGTTCAGGAGCAATGAAAACAGGTTGGTATCAAGTCTCAGGTAAGTGGTATTATTCTTACTCTTCAGGCGCCTTAGCTGTTAATACGACGGTGGATGGCTACAGAGTAAACAGTGATGGAGAACGAGTATAGAAAATGGAAGTAGGAAATTTTTCCTACTTTTTCTGTAAGCAGTTTCCTTGACATTTTTTTTGTTTTGCGCTATCATATGTCCATATAATATATGGGAGTCTGTGTACAGTCTGAGAGGAAGTGTTAAACTTCGACCGCACCTGATCTGGGTAATGCCAGCGTAGGGAACGATACTTAGTCTAATATGCACCTTTTCCATATATGGGAAAGGTTTTTCTTTTTGTCAAAGGAAAACGAGAAGAGGAGGTTCTTATGAAAGCAAGCATTGCCTTGCAAGTTTTACCCCTATCACAGGGGATTGATCGGATTGCTGTTATCGATCAGGTCATTGCTTATCTGCAAGCTCAAGAAGTGACTATGGTGGTGACACCATTTGAAACGGTCTTGGAAGGGGAGTTTGATGAGCTTATGCGCATTCTCAAAGAAGCGCTAGAAGTGGCAGGGCAGGAGGCAGATAATGTCTTTGCCAATGTCAAAATAAATGTAGGAGAGATTTTAAGTATTGATGAGAAACTTGAAAAGTATACTGAGACGACACATTAGTCTATTGGGCTTTCTAGGAGTCTTGTCAATCTGGCAGGTAGCAGGTTTTCTTAAACTTCTCCCCAAGTTTATCCTGCCGACACCTCTTGAAATTCTCCAGGCCTTTGTTCGTGATAGAGAATTTCTCTGGCACCATAGTTGGGCGACCTTGAGAGTGGCTTTACTGGGGCTGGTTCTGGGAGTTTTGATTGCCTGTCTCATGGCTGTACTTATGGACAGTTTGACTTGGCTTAATGACCTGATTTACCCTATGATGGTGGTCGTTCAGACTATCCCGACTATTGCCATAGCTCCTATCCTGGTCTTGTGGCTCGGTTATGGGATTTTGCCCAAGATTGTCTTGATTATCTTGACGACAACTTTCCCCATCATCGTCAGCATTTTGGACGGTTTTAGGCATTGTGACAAGGATATGCTGACCTTGTTTAGTCTGATGCGGGCCAAGCCTTGGCAAATCCTTTGGCATTTTAAAATCCCAGTCAGCCTGCCTTACTTTTATGCAGGTCTGAGGGTCAGTGTCTCCTACGCCTTTATCACAACAGTGGTATCTGAGTGGTTGGGAGGCTTTGAAGGACTAGGTGTCTACATGATTCAGTCCAAGAAACTGTTTCAGTATGATACCATGTTCGCGATTATTATTCTGGTATCGATTATCAGTCTTCTCGGTATGAAGCTGGTTGATGTCAGTGAAAAATATGTTATTAAATGGAAACGTTCGTAGAATAAGAATGTTTCTGAAAAAGAAAAGAGGAAATTGAAATGAAGAAAACATGGAAAGTGTTTTTAACTGTTTTAACAGCTCTTGTAGCTGTTGTGCTTGTGGCCTGTGGTCAAGGAACTGCTTCTAAGGATAATAAGGAAGCAGAACTCAAGAAGATTGACTTTATCCTAGACTGGACGCCAAATACCAACCACACAGGGCTTTATGTTGCTAAGGAAAAAGGTTATTTCAAAGAAGCTGGAGTGGATGTTGATTTGAAATTGCCACCAGAAGAAAGTTCTTCTGACTTGGTTATCAATGGTAAGGCACCATTTGCAGTCTATTTCCAAGACTATATGGCTAAGAAATTGGAAAAAGGTGCAGGAATTACTGCCGTTGCAGCTATTGTTGAGCACAATACATCAGGAATCATCTCTCGTAAATCTGACAATGTAGCTAGTCCAAAAGACTTGGTTGGTAAGAAATACGGAACTTGGAATGACCCAACTGAACTTGCTATGTTGAAAACATTGGTAGAATCTCAAGGTGGAGACTTTGAGAAGGTTGAAAAAGTACCAAATAACGACTCAAACTCAATCACACCGATTGCCAATGGGGTCTTTGATACTGCTTGGATCTACTACGGTTGGGATGGTATCCTTGCAAAATCTCAAGGTGTAGATGCTAATTTCATGTACTTGAAAGACTACGTTAAAGAGTTTGACTACTATTCACCAGTTATCATCGCAAACAATGACTATTTGAAAGACAACAAAGAAGAAGCTCGCAAAGTTATCCAAGCTATCAAAAAAGGCTACCAATATGCTATGGAGCATCCAGAGGAAGCAGCTGATATCCTCATCAAAAATGCACCTGAACTCAAGGAAAAACGTGACTTTGTCATCGAATCTCAAAAATACTTGTCAAAAGAATACGCAAGCGACAAGGAAAAATGGGGGCAATTTGATGCAGCTCGCTGGAATGCCTTCTACAAATGGGATAAAGAAAATGGTATCCTTAAAGAAGACTTGACAGACAAAGGCTTCACCAACGAATTTGTGAAATAATGACAGAAATAAGACTAGAACACGTCAGTTATGCCTATGGTCAAGAGAGGATTTTAGAGGATATCAATCTGAAAGTGACTTCAGGTGAAGTGGTTTCTATCCTAGGCCCAAGTGGTGTTGGTAAGACTACGCTTTTCAACTTAATTGCGGGGATTTTAGAAGTTCAGTCAGGGAGAATTGTCCTTGATGGTGAAGAAAATCCCAAGGGGCGCGTGAGTTATATGTTGCAAAAGGATCTACTCTTGGAGCACAAGACCGTTCTTGGTAATATCATTTTACCCCTCTTGATTCAAAAGGTGGATAAGGCAGAAGCTATTGCTCGCGCAGATGAAATTCTTGCGACCTTCCAGTTGACAGCTGTAAGAGATAAATACCCTCATGAACTCAGTGGTGGGATGCGCCAGCGTGTGGCCTTGCTTCGTACCTATCTTTTCGGTCACAAACTCTTTCTCTTAGATGAAGCCTTTAGCGCCTTGGATGAGATGACCAAGATGGAACTCCACGCTTGGTACCTTGAGATTCACAAGCAGTTGCAGCTAACAACCTTGATCATCACGCATAGTATCGAGGAGGCTCTCAGTCTCAGCGACCGCATCTATATCTTGAAAAATCGCCCTGGGCAGATTGTTTCAGAAATTAAACTAGATTGGTCTGAAGATGAGGACAAGGAAGTCCAAAAGATTGCCTACAAACGTCAAATCTTGGCAGAATTAGGCTTAGATAAGTAGAAAAATAGGGAGTTGGTGAAGATTATCCTTTACCAGCGCCCTTTTTCTTTTAAAAATGAGAAAATTTCGGTATAATAGTCAAAGATAGTCAAGGTTTAAAGAGAGAGGTGGGTTTGTAATGAGATTTAAAAATACATCGGATCATATTGAGGCCTACATCAAGGCGATTTTAGATCAATCTGGTATTGTAGAGTTGCAACGTAGTCAGTTGGCAGATACTTTTCAGGTTGTTCCTAGTCAGATTAACTATGTGATCAAGACACGCTTTACGGAAAGTAGAGGCTACTTGGTTGAAAGTAAGCGTGGTGGCGGAGGCTATATTCGTATAGGACGGATTGAGTTTTCTAGTCATCATGAAATGCTCAGGGAGTTGCTTTACTCAATTGGTGAGCGGGTCAGTCAAGAAATTTACGAAGATATTCTGCAGCTTTTAGTTGAGCAGGAATTGATGACCAAGCAGGAGATGAATTTGCTGGTAGCAGTAGCTTTGGATCGCATTCTAGGAGAAGAAGCTCCAGTTGTTCGTGCTAATATGCTACGACAGGTCATACAAGAGGTAGATAGAAAAGGGAAGTAAGATGAACTATTCAAAAGCATTGAATGAATGTATCGAAAGTGCCTACATGGTTGCTGGCCATTTTGGAGCTCGTTATCTAGAGTCTTGGCACTTGTTGATTGCCATGTCCAATCACAGTTATAGTGTGGCAGGGGCGACTTTAAATGATTATCCATATGAGATGGACCGTTTAGAAGAGGTCGCTTTGGAACTGACTGAAACGGACTATAGCCAGGATGAAACCTTTACGGAATTGCCGTTTTCTCATCGTTTGCAGGTTCTTTTTGACGAAGCAGAGTATGTAGCGTCAGTGGTCCATGCTAAGGTGCTAGGGACAGAGCACCTCCTTTATGCGATTTTGCATGATGGCAATGCCTTGGCGACTCGTATCTTGGAGAGGGCTGGTTTTTCATATGAAGACAAGAAAGATCAGGTCAAGATTGCTGCCCTTCGTCGAAATTTAGAAGAACGGGCAGGTTGGACTCGTGAAGATCTCAAGGCTTTACGCCAACGTCATCGTACAGTAGCTGACAAGCAAAATTCTATGGCTAATATGATGGGCATGCCCCAGACTCCGAGCGGTGGTCTTGAGGACTATACGCATGATTTGACAGAGCAAGCGCGTTCTGGCAAGTTGGAGCCAGTCATCGGTCGGGACAAGGAAATCTCGCGTATGATTCAAATCTTGAGTCGGAAGACAAAGAATAATCCTGTCTTGGTTGGGGCTGCTGGTGTCGGGAAAACAGCTCTGGCGCTTGGTCTTGCCCAGCGTATTGCTAGTGGTGATGTACCTACGGAAATGGCTAAGATGCGCGTGTTAGAGCTTGATTTGATGAATGTCGTTGCAGGGACACGCTTCCGTGGTGACTTTGAAGAACGCATGAATAATATCATCAAGGATATTGAAGAAGATGGTCAAGTCATTCTCTTTATCGATGAACTTCATACTATCATGGGTTCTGGGAGCGGGATTGATTCGACTCTGGATGCGGCCAATATCTTGAAGCCAGCCTTGGCGCGTGGCACCTTGAGAACAGTTGGTGCGACCACTCAGGAAGAATATCAAAAACACATCGAAAAAGATGCGGCCCTTTCTCGTCGTTTCGCCAAAGTGACGATTGAAGAGCCAAGTGTGGCCGACAGTATGGCCATTTTGCAAGGCTTGAAGGCGACTTATGAGAAACATCACCGTGTGCAAATCACAGATGAAGCGGTCGAAACAGCTGTCAAGATGGCGCATCGTTACTTGACTAGTCGTCACTTGCCAGACTCTGCTATCGACCTCTTAGATGAAGCAGCAGCAACAGTGCAAAATAAGGTTAAGCATGTAAAAGCAGACGATTCAGGTTTGAGTCCAGCTGACAAGGCCTTGATGGATGGTAAGTGGAAACAGGCAGCTCAGTTAATCGCAAAAGAAGAGGAAGTGCCTGTCTATAAAGACTTGGTGACAGAGTCTGATATTTTGACCACCTTGAGTCGCTTATCAGGTATTCCAGTCCAAAAACTGACGCAAACAGATGCTAAGAAATACCTGAACTTGGAAGCTGAACTGCACAAACGTGTCATCGGTCAAGATCAAGCAGTTTCAAGCATTAGCCGTGCCATTCGCCGCAATCAGTCAGGGATTCGCAGTCATAAGCGTCCGATTGGTTCCTTTATGTTCTTAGGGCCTACAGGTGTCGGTAAGACCGAATTGGCTAAGGCTCTAGCAGAAGTTCTCTTTGATGACGAATCAGCCCTTATCCGTTTTGATATGAGTGAGTATATGGAGAAATTCGCTGCCAGCCGTCTCAATGGAGCTCCTCCGGGCTATGTAGGTTATGAAGAAGGTGGGGAGTTGACCGAGAAAGTTCGCAACAAACCCTATTCCGTTCTACTTTTTGACGAGGTAGAAAAAGCACACCCAGACATCTTTAATGTCCTCTTGCAAGTCTTGGATGATGGTGTCTTGACCGATAGCAAGGGTCGCAAGGTTGATTTTTCAAATACCATTATCATCATGACTTCAAACCTTGGTGCGGCAGCCCTTCGTGATGACAAGACTGTTGGTTTTGGGGCCAAGGACATTCGTTTTGACCAGGAGAATATGGAGAAACGCATGTTTGAAGAGCTGAAAAAAGCTTATAGGCCGGAGTTTATCAACCGTATTGATGAAAAGGTGGTCTTCCATAGCTTATCTAGCGACCATATGCAGGAAGTGGTGAAGATTATGGTCAAACCTTTAGTGGCAAGTTTGGCTGAAAAAGGCATTGACTTGAAATTACAAGCTTCCGCACTGAAATTGTTGGCAAATCAAGGATATGACCCAGAGATGGGAGCTCGTCCACTTCGCAGAACCCTGCAAACAGAAGTGGAAGACAAGTTGGCAGAACTTCTTCTCAAGGGAGAATTAGAGGCAGGCAGCACACTTAAAATTGGTGTTAAAGCAGGCCAGTTAAAATTTGATATTGCATAAAAATGGAGAATCAGGAGTAATCTTGATTCTTTTTTCGCAACGTTTTTATAAAAAATGATAAAAAACTATTGACAAAACAAAAATATAGTTTATAATAAAAACATAGATAATGAAAATATCAAAAAATATAAAAAGGCAATAGGTTTATGAAAAAGAAAACAGCAGTGGTATTTGGAACCTTTGCTCCGCTTCATCAAGGTCATATCGATCTGATCCAGCGAGCGAAGCGACAGTGTGACCGGGTCTGGGTTGTCGTTTCAGGCTATGAGGGAGATAGAGGGGAGCAGGTAGGCTTAACGCTTCAAAAAAGATTTCGCTATATCCGAGAGGCCTTTGGTGATGACGAGTTGACCTCTGTTTGTAAGTTAGATGAGACCAATCTTCCTCGTTACCCTATGGGCTGGCAGGAGTGGTTGGACCAAATGTTAGCGGAGATTTCCTATGATGAAACCCAGCAAGAACTAATTTTCTTTGTGGGAGAAGCAGACTACCAGCAAGAATTATCAAATCGTGGCTTTGAGACTGTCTTGCAAGAAAGAAAGTTTGGTATCTCAGCGACTATGATTCGAGAAAATCCAAGCAAAT
>CAUQIK010000036.1:0-11969 GCA_963518035.1 uncultured Streptococcus sp.
GTTACTGTCATATTCCACTCCTTATTCTAAAAACCTATTTCTTATATTCTACACTATTTTTCTAAAATAGCAAGCATATTTTGTAATTTTCAGAAAATTTCTTCAATAAAAAGAACCAGCTCTTCGAACTGATTCTTCATTTCACTTATTTGACTTCTGTAAATACTTCTTTAATGTAAGCATCAAAAACTTCTTCATCTGAAATGGTGTCTGAAATGAAGCTTCCGTTGCTGGTTCGTTCTGACAGGTTCAAGTCTTGTAGTCGACTTTCATAAATTGTACCTTTGTTAGATTGAACAATCAGAGTTTGGTCGTTCTCTTCCACATCTGTACTGAAGAGATCACCAATAAAGCCTTGTTCTGCAACCGCTCCTGCCAAGAAGACACGATGCGGTTTGTTTTTCAACTCACGCAAGACTTGTAAGCCACGTTTGGCACGGCTGGTTGCCGGAATTTCGTCAATAGAAACACGTTTCAAACTTCCACGCTGAGTCAAGAGGTAGAAGGATGAGGTGTTACAGATAAAGGCGGATTGGAGTACATCATCTGCTTTCAGGTTCATAGCTTTGACACCTGCAGCCTTAGCACCGACAACTGGAACCTCTTCGATATTGAAACGAAGGGCATAACCATTTTGGCTAATCAAAAGAACATCATCTAGTTTAATCGGAGCCACTGCTACAATCTTGTCTGTCTCGTCTTTGAGCTTAGCATACTTGACAGACTTAGACTTGTAGGTTCGCCATGGAGTGAACTCTTTTCGCTCTACACGCTTGATTTGACCAAGACGAGTTACAGCAAAATAGGTTGTCGCATCATCAAACTGATCCACGACTTCCACATAAAGGATTTCTTCGTTAGTTTCGAAGTTTGTGATGGTTTGGCTCAGATGCTCTCCAATATCCTTCCAGCGAATATCTGCCAATTCATGGATTGGTCGATAAATGACATTTCCAAGAGTCGTGAACATCAAAAGATGCTGGGTTGTCTTGGCAGCTTGTACAAAAATCAAACGGTCATCATCACGCTTGCCAATTTCTTCCAGGGTTGAAGCGGCAAAGGAACGTGGGCTGGTACGCTTGATATAACCTGCCTTTGTAACGCTGACATAGGTATCTTCCTCGGCGATCAGACTAGCTGTATCAATCTCAATTGCTTTCGCAGTATCTTCTAAGCTACTCAAACGCGGAGTCGCAAACTTCTTCTTAACCTCACGAAGTTCTTTCTTCATGAGATTGTACATAGTCCGCTCATCACCGATAATAGCTGCAAGCATGGCAATCTTCTCACGAAGTTCTGCTTCTTCTTCCTGTAAGACAACCACATCGGTATTGGTCAAACGATACAGTTGCAAGGTTACGATGGCCTCAGCCTGCTCTTCTGTAAAATCATAGCTGACCTTGAGATTTTCTTTGGCGTCAGCCTTGTTTTCAGAAGCACGAATAAGGGCAATGACTTCGTCCAAAATCGAAATCACTCGAATCAAACCTTCGACGATATGGAGGCGTTTCTCAGCCTTTTCCTTGTCATAGCGGGAACGCGCCAAAATCACTTCACGACGGTGAACGATATAGCTAGATAAGATTGGGACAATCCCAACCTGACGAGGCGTGAAATTGTCAATTGCCACCATGTTAAAATTGTAATTTATTTGTAGGTCGGTGTATTTGAAGAGATAATTGAGAACCAGCTCCGTATTGGCATCTTTTTTTAGCTCAATAGCAATACGTAGACCATCACGGTCAGACTCATCACGAACCTCAGCAATCCCAGCTACCTTGTTATTAACACGAACATCATCGATTTTCTTGACTAGATTAGCCTTGTTGATTTCATAAGGAATCTCAGTGATAACGATTTGTTCCTTACCACCTTTTAGCTTTTCAATCTCAGTCTTGGAACGAACAACCACGCGCCCTTTCCCAGTTTCATAGGCCTTCTTGATTTCATCACGGCCTTGGATGATAGCTCCTGTAGGGAAATCTGGCCCAGGCAAGAATTCCATGAGTTTTTCAACTTTGGCCGTTGGATGGTCAATCATGTAAACCGCCGCATCAATGACCTCAGCCAAATTATGGGGAGGAATGTCTGTGGCATATCCAGCCGAAATACCAGTCGAACCATTGACCAAAAGATTTGGAAAGGCTGCTGGCAAGACTGTCGGCTCTTTCTCCGTATCGTCAAAGTTCCACGCAAAAGGAACGGTCTTCTTCTCGATATCCTGAAGAAGGTAACCAGCAATCTCAGACAAACGAGCCTCCGTATAACGCATAGCCGCAGGCGGATCACCGTCCATAGAACCGTTATTACCATGCATTTCGACTAGAATCTCACGGTTCTTCCAATCCTGAGACATACGGACCATGGCATCATAGATAGAAGAATCCCCGTGGGGGTGAAAATTCCCCATGATATTCCCGACAGACTTGGCCGACTTACGGTAGCTCTTGTCAAAGGTATTACCATCCTTATTCATCGAATAAAGAATGCGACGCTGAACCGGCTTCAATCCATCACGAATATCTGGCAAAGCCCGGTCTTGAATAATGTACTTGGAGTAGCGACCAAAGCGCTCTCCCATGATGTCCTCTAGGGACATATTTTGAATGTTAGACATAATAATTCTCTTTTTATTGTTTTATTGTAAAGTAAATCTATATTTTATAAATTTAACTGTTTCTTTGTAAGTAGTAAGAAAAGAAGAGCAATCCTACTAATCCTAGAATAAATAAAAGATTAATTTTAATAACAAATAAGCTAAGTAGGGTATTAATTAGGCCGTGAAAAATGGCGCAAAAAAGGACCGACTTAGTCTTTTTGAAAACAGCTGCTAGAAGAATACTGAGATAAATTGCAAATAGACTGAATAATATAAAAGACATCCCACTTTGGGAACTTCCAATTACAAACCATAAAGGTACATGCCATATTGCCCAAATACAACCTGTTATCAAACCGGAAATCCAAAAGGAGAATCTAGTTTCCAAAGTTGGTTGCAAGATGCCTCGCCATCCCAATTCTTCTTCGCCACCATAAACACAGACTGCACTCAAAAAAACAACAAACAAATTTCCTAGTGGAAAAGCCGGATTAATCTCCTTAGATGAGAAAGCAATGACACCTGTCTGCACGAAAATTAGTAAAAGAAATAACAAAATATATTTCTTTGAGTCCCCTAAGATAAAAGAGACTATGCTTTTAATGGATTTTTGAGGCAAACAAGAAATGGCTGCAATGGTTGGACCGAAACCTCCTAGTAAATGGAGAAAAACTCCTAGTGGACTTGTTAGACTTAAGAGGCTCATTTGCGTCAGAAAAGCGAGCAATCCCCAACCAAATCCCCAAGAAATGAGAAAACTAATCAGTAAAAATTTTGTTATCTTATTATTTTGTAAATGTTTCATTTGTTTCGAGTCTCTCCTCAGCATACTGAATCATCTTCTCAGCTACTTCTTTATCATAGTCAAACCCCATCTTGTTAGCAAGGTATTGAGCTTCTTGGTGGAAAAGTTCCATCGTAGCAAATAAAGACTGAGTGATTTTATCTAAACTTGAGAAATCAAGAAGCTTTGAGAACTCCTTCTCTTTCTCAGCAGGTAAATAGTTAAAGAGATTCTTGTAATTCTTTCCGATATCGACTGCTCCCCTATCGCTTGCTACCTGCCATGCTAAAACTTTCAAGAGTTCTTGCTGACAAATACCATAGAGATAGTCGGTCGCATAGATGACTTGATGGCGACAAATGCCCTTGACTACATAGGCAGACACCCACCAAAATTCATTGCAGGCTTTTTCAAACTCTATCGCACTAGCTGGGCTTGTCCAGTAACGCTGGGGAGTTGGAGAATGAGGTACAAACAATCCCTTAGGGTCTTCTAGAACAATGAAATTCGCTTCGCTTTCTATCCACTCCTTGATATGCACTTTGGAACATAGAGTCAAGTCAATACGGTTGCCATCTTCAAAGAGCATAAGAAATAGACGGCGATGTCCCAACCTAACCTCTTGCTCGATAATACGTTTACCAAACTGGTCTGTCCAAGATAAATCTGAAATCAGCTCGTCCAGATTCTCTACAACATAGACTACATCGTAATCTTGAAATTCATCTTTTGGTGCTTGTGAATTTGTCCGTGAACCAGACATAGCGACGGCCTCGACTTGAAGCGTTTTTGCTGTTTGAAAAATTAAATCAAGTATTTCGGGTTCTGTTCTCATGTTTATACCCATTCATTAAAAACTAACTTAAAAAACTGTCGCTTCTTCAAGCGTAAACTTGACATTATCTTCAATCCATTTACGTCGTGGTTCGACCTTATCTCCCATGAGGACATTGACGCGACGTTCGGCGCGAGCCAAGTCTTCAATCGTAACACGAATGAGGGTACGAGTTTCTGGGTTCATGGTTGTTTCCCAGAGCTGGTCCGCATTCATCTCACCAAGTCCTTTGTATCGTTGTAGGGTAGCACCTTTACCAAACTGTTTTCGGAGTTCTTCTAATTCTCCGTCCGTCCAAGCATAAGCCACTTCTTCTTTCTTGCCTTTTCCTTTGGACATCTTGTAAAGAGGTGGAAGGGCGATATAGACATGTCCTGCCTCGACTAGCGGACGCATGTAACGGTAGAAAAATGTCAAGAGCAAAGTCTGGATATGGGCACCGTCGGTATCCGCATCGGTCATGATAATGATTTTGTCATAGTTGGCATCCTCAATAGAAAAATCTGCTCCAACACCCGCACCTATAGTATAAATCATGGTATTGATCTCTTCATTTTTGAGGATATCCGCCATCTTGGCTTTGGCTGTATTAATAACCTTACCACGAAGGGGCAAAATTGCCTGAAACTTGCGGTCACGACCTTGTTTGGCAGAACCACCGGCAGAATCCCCCTCAACTAGATAGAGTTCATTCTTAGCAGGATTCTTAGACTGGGCTGGGGTCAATTTCCCAGATAATAAGCCCTTGTCTTTTTTATTTTTCTTACCATTTCGGCTTTCATCACGCGCCTTACGGGCCGCCTCTCGAGCATCACGGGCCTTGATGGCTTTGCGAATAAGATTTGAAGCTAATTCCCCATTTTCCATAAGGAAGAAGGTCAACTTATCCGCCACAATTCCATCCACAACTGGACGAGCTAGAGGACTTCCCAGTTTATCCTTGGTCTGTCCTTCAAACTGGAGGTGTTCTTCCGGAACCAAGATAGAAAGAACGGCTGCTAGTCCCTCACGGTAGTCTGAACCTTCAAGGTTTTTATCCTTTTCCTTGAGAAGACCTGTCTTACGAGCGTAATCATTCATGACCTTAGTAATAGCAGACTTGAGCCCAGTCTCATGTGTTCCACCGTCCTTGGTGCGAACGTTATTGACAAAGGATAGAATGTTATCTGAAAATCCGTCATTATACTGGAGAGCTACTTCCACTTGGAAGCCATTTTCTTCGCCTTCGAAGTAAAGAACTGGCGTCAAGGTTTCCTTGTCTTCGTTTAGATAAGAAACGAAGTCTTGTACTCCATTCTCATAGTGGAATTCAATCGCTTCATCTGTTCGTTTGTCCGTCAAAGACAAGGTCACATTTTTCAAAAGAAAGGCTGACTCATTAAGACGTTCTGAGATAGTATTGTACTTAAAATCTGTCGTAGAAAAAATCGTCGCATCAGGCATGAAGGTAACCTTGGTACCTGTCTTAGACTTAGGCGCTGTACCGATTTTCTTCAAAGTCGTAACAGGTTTGCCACCATTTTCAAAACGTTGCTTATAGATTGCCCCGTCACGGATAATTTCTACTTCTAACCAGCTAGAAAGAGCATTGACGACAGAAGATCCAACCCCGTGAAGTCCACCTGATGTCTTGTAGCCTCCTTGACCGAATTTTCCTCCAGCGTGAAGAATGGTAAAGATAACCTCAACGGTTGGAATTCCCATAGCGTGCATACCTGTCGGCATCCCACGTCCATGGTCTTGAACCGTTAAACTACCATCTTTATTGATGGTCACATCAATACGATCACCAAATCCAGACAAGGCCTCATCGACAGCATTATCGACGATTTCCCAGACCAGGTGGTGGAGACCAGCACCATCGGTCGATCCGATATACATCCCCGGACGTTTTCGGACCGCATCCAACCCTTCTAGAACCTGAATGGCGTCATCATTATAATTGTTAATATTGATTTCCTTTTTTGACACAAGGAACCTCCTATTCGTTCATCTTTACTATTCTACAGGTTTTCTAAGGATTTTGCAAAATTTTTCTTTCTCCGGTGTGACAATTTCAGAAGAGATTCTCTGCCTTTCTTCTCCATTTCATGATATAATAGGAGTATGATTACAATAGTTTTATTAATCCTAGCCTATCTGCTGGGTTCGATTCCGTCTGGTCTCTGGATTGGACAAGTATTCTTTCAAATCAATCTACGCGAACACGGTTCTGGTAACACTGGGACAACCAATACCTTCCGCATTTTAGGTAAGAAAGCTGGTATGGCAACCTTTGTGATTGACTTTTTCAAAGGAACCCTAGCAACGCTGCTTCCGATTATGTTTCATCTACAAGGCGTTTCGCCCCTCATCTTTGGACTTTTGGCTGTTATTGGACATACCTTCCCTATCTTTGCAGGATTTAAGGGAGGCAAGGCTGTCGCAACCAGTGCTGGAGTGGTTTTCGGATTTGCACCTGTCTTCTGTCTCTACCTTGCAGTTGTTTTCTTTGGAACCCTCTATCTTGGTAGTATGATTTCACTATCTAGTGTCACAGCATCTATCGCGGCTGTTATCGGGGTTCTACTTTTTCCACTTGTTGGTTTTATCCTGAATCACTATGATCCTCTCTTCATCGCTATTATCCTAGCTCTTGCTAGTTTGATTATCATTCGTCATAAGGACAATATCGCTCGTATCAAAAATAAAACTGAAAATTTGGTCCCTTGGGGATTGAACCTAACTCACCAACATCCTAAAA
Source organism: uncultured Streptococcus sp. (assembly GCA_963518035.1). GTDB lineage: Bacteria > Bacillota > Bacilli > Lactobacillales > Streptococcaceae > Streptococcus. The sequence continues at coordinate 6,962 of CAUQIK010000036.1, forward strand.
AATAAAACGCCAGTTCTGTACTGACGTTTTTTTGTATGCTTATTTCGATTTGATATAGTTGATACCATCTGCTTTTGGTGCAACTGCTTTTCCAAAGAAGGCTGCTAAGACAAGAATTGTCAAAACATAAGGTGCGATTTGAAGATAAACCGCAGGCACTCCTTGTAGGAATGGCAATTGAGAACCGATAACAGCCAAACTTTGTGAAAGTCCAAAGAAGAGACTAGATAGCATGGCTCCGATTGGATTCCATTTCCCAAAAATCATCGCAGCAAGAGCGATAAATCCAGGTCCAACAATAGTTGTCACTGAGAAGTTAACTGAGATGGATTGAGCATAAATCGCTCCGCCAATTCCACCTAGGAAACCTGAAATAATAACCCCTAAATATCTCATCTTGTAGACATTGATTCCCAAAGTGTCCGCTGCTTGAGGGTGTTCACCGACAGAGCGGAGACGAAGACCAAAGCGAGTCTTGAAGAGGATAAACCAGGCAAGGAACGAGAAGGCAATGGCCAGATAACCAAGAAGACTAGTTGACTTGAAGAAGATATCACCGATAACTGGGATATTTGCCAAGACTGGGAAATCAAAGCGTCCAAAAGTCTGACTTAGGTTGTCGGTTTGTCCTTTGTTATAAAGGACTTTCACTAAGAAAACAGCCAAGGCAGGCGCCATCAAGTTCAATACCGTACCGCTGACAACATGGTCTGCACGGAAATGAACCGTCGCTGCTGCGTGGATGATAGAGAAGAGGCCTCCAACCAATCCTGCCACAAGCAAGGATAGCCATGGAGTTGCTGCTCCAAATTGTTCTGCAAATTCAAGGTTAAAGACAACTCCAGAAAAGGCACCCATAACCATAATTCCTTCAAGGCCGACGTTTACGACACCACCACGTTCAGAGAAAACACCACCGATACTTGTAAAGATGAGGGGCGCTGAGTAAATCAGCATAGAAGACACCAAGAGGGTGAGCAAGGTTGTAATAGACATCTTTACTTACCTCCTTTAACTTGTTTTTTCGGTTTGACAAAGCGTTCGATAAGATAATGAACACTGACAAAGAAGATAATAGACGCTGTTACAATGCTGACAAGCTCAGACGGTACCTGCGCCGCATTCATACCAGGGGCTCCAACTTGGAGAACACCAAATAAGAAGGCTGCAAATAGAATACCAATTGGTGAGTTGGCTGCAAGCAGACTAACCGCCATCCCGTTAAATCCGACAGCTAATGACGCTCCTTGAACATAGACGTTCTGGAAGGTTCCCAGACCTTCAACAGCTCCACCAAGACCTGCCAAGGCCCCTGAGATAATCATTGAGAGGATAATTGTTCGTTTGGCAGAAATACCAGCGTATTCTGATGCGTGAGGATTAAGACCAACCGCACGGATTTCAAAACCAAGGGTTGTTTTCTTGAGCATGAACCAAATGACAGCAACGGCAATGAGAGCAAAGAAAATACCGATATTCATCCGCGAATTACCAGTCAACTCAGCCAACCAAGGTGTCTGGTAGGTTGCATTAGCCCCAACACGAATGGTCGAATCTGTACTTTGCATGAAGTCTTTAGGAAAGGCATGGATAAAGGCATTCCCTACATACAAGACAATGTAGTTCATCATAATGGTTACGATAACCTCTGATGTCCCTAGATAAGCTCTAAGAATACCTGGAATAGCACCGACAATCCCACCAGCAATCAAGGCAATCACGATGGTTGCTAGAATCATCAAGGGACGTGGCATATCTGGATGCGACAAGGCAAACCAACCACTAAGAATCCAACCAGCCAAAGCCTGACCAGGAAGCCCGACGTTAAAGAAACCAGCTCGACTGGCAACGGCAAAACCAAGACCAATCAAGACCAAAGGCCCCATAGCACGGAAGATTTCTCCAATCCCACGTAGACTACCAAAGGCTGTATAGAACAATTCTTCATAGCCCCAAATAGCATCATAACCGAAGATCCACATGACAATGGCTCCAAGTAAAATTCCTAGGAAGACAGAAATCAAGGGAACCGAAATTTGTTGTAATTTTTTAGACATCACTCTTCTCCTTTCCCAAGTTTCCACCAGCCATCAAGACACCAAGTTCTTGTTTATTGGTTGTTTCTGGTGACACAATACCTTGAATCTTACCATCGTGGATAACGGCAATACGGTCTGAGACGTTTAAAATCTCATCCAATTCAAAGCTGACAACAAGGACAGCCTTCCCGTTATCACGCTCTTCAATCAAGCGTTTGTGGATATACTCAATGGCACCGACATCCAACCCACGAGTTGGCTGGCTGACGATAAGGAGATCAGGATCACGATCAATTTCACGAGCAATAATTGCTTTTTGTTGATTTCCTCCTGAGAGTGCCGCTGCAGAAACAAATTCACTTGCAGCACGAACATCAAACTCTTCCATTAGCTTTTTAGCATAAGAAGTAATATTTGAATAGTTCAAAATTCCATTTTTACTGTGTGGTTCTTTATAGTAGGTTTGAAGGGCAATATTTTCAGAAATCATCATTTCCAAAATCAAACCATCACGGTGACGATCTTCTGGAACGTGCCCCACACTCAACTCTGTAATCTGACGTGGGTGCAAGCCTACAATTGAATCTCCTTTTAGCTCAATGCTACCAGATTCAACCTTGCGAAGACCTGTAATTGCTTGAATCAGTTCAGACTGACCATTTCCATCAATCCCTGCAATACCAACAATCTCTCCAGAACGAACATCCAAGGACAGATTTTTCACAGCTGGGACACCGCGGTTTTCATTGACCACCAAGTCTTTGATTGACAAGACCACTTCTTTTGGTTGAGAGGCTTGCTTCTCTGTTTTAAAGGAAACAGAACGTCCCACCATCATTTCTGCCAAATCAGCATTGGTAGCTCCTGCAATTTCGACAGTTTCAATTGATTTCCCACGACGGATAACTGTAACGCGGTCAGAAACTGCGCGAATCTCGTCCAACTTGTGGGTAATCAAGATAATTGATTTCCCTTCTTTGACAAGATTTTTCATAATAGCCATCAACTCCTCAATTTCTGATGGAGTCAAAACGGCCGTTGGTTCGTCAAAGATAAGGATATCAGCCCCCCGATAAAGGGTTTTTAAAATTTCTACACGTTGTTGGGCTCCAACTGAGATGTCTGCCACCTTGGCAGAAGGGTCAACAGCTAAGCCATAACGTTCAGAAAGAGCCTTGATTTCTTTGCTAGCTCCAGCAATATCTAGCACACCATTTTTAGTCAATTCACTACCTAAAATGATGTTTTCAGCCACTGTGAAGGCTTCTACCAACATAAAGTGCTGGTGAACCATTCCGATTCCCAAGCTAGCTGCTTTAGATGGTGAGTCGAGGTTGACAACTTGACCGTTGACCGCAATTTCACCACTGGTTGGTTCAAGAAGGCCTGCTAACATGTTCATTAGCGTGGACTTACCAGCCCCATTTTCTCCTAAAAGTGCATGAATTTCACCTTTTCGTAAGTGCAGATTGACTTTGTCGTTGGCAACAAATTCACCAAACACCTTGGTAATATCACGCATCTCAATGACATTTTCGTGTGCCATGTGCTCTTCCTTTCAGAGTCTTATTTTATTTCAATAAAACTTGCTATTTTATCTAGTAGCAAGCTTTACTGAGACAAAATGACTTTGTCTCAACTCTTAAAAAAGCGGCCGAGGGCCGCTTCCTAAGAAATGACTTCCATCCATTATTTTGCAGGAACTTTTACGCTTCCATCAAGGATTTTAGCTTTTGCATCTTCGACAGCTTTTTTACCTTCTTCTGAAAGGTTTGTTACTGCCAAGTCAACCCCTTTATCTTTCAATGAGTAAACGATCACTTGACCGCCAGGGAATTCCCCTTTTTCTGCCTTGTTAGAAATATCTTTTACAGTTGTACCAACTTGTTTCAAAGTAGATGCAAGAACAAAGTTTGATTCTTTGCCATCTTTAGAAGTGTATTTACCTTCTGCTTCTTGGTCACGGTCAACACCGATAACCCAAACTTTTTCATTTTCAGGACGGCTTTCGTTGAGTGATTTTGCTTCTGCAAAGACACCAGCACCTGTACCACCAGCTACTTGGTAAACAATATCTGCACCGGCTGCGTATTGTGCAGCTGCAATTGTTTTACCTTTAGCAGCATCACCAAATGAACCAGCGTAGTCAACTTGGACTTTGATAGATGGGTCTACTGACGCAACACCAGCCTTGAATCCTGCTTCAAAACGAGAGATAACTTCTGACTCCTGCCCACCTACAAAACCAACTTGTTTTGTCTTAGTTGTTTTTGCTGCAGCTACACCTGCAAGGTAACCTGACTCATTATCAGCGAAAGTTACGCTCGCAACATTCTTTTGATCTTTAATCACATCATCAATCAAGACATAGTTCAAATCAGTGTGCTCTGCTGCTGCATCTTTAACTGCATTGTGAAGGGCAAAACCAACACCGAAGATTAGGTTGTAACTTCCAGCCGCTTGTTGCAAGTTGTTAGCGTAGTCAGCTTCACTTGTTGATTGGAAGTAAGTGAAACCGTTATCTTTTGAAAGATTGTGTTCTTTACCCCAAGCCTGCAAACCTTCCCAAGCTGATTGGTTGAATGATTTATCATCAACACCACCAGTATCAGTGACGATTGCTGCTTTTGTCTTCACATCAGAAGATGAAGCTGCGTTACGAGAAGAGCGGTTACCACATGCAGCAAGTCCAACTGCTGCTACTGCAACTAGACCAAGGCCTAGCCATTGTTTCTTGTTCATTACTGAACCTCCTAAATAAGATGTGCAACGATGTTGCAAGTATGGATTGGTTGGCCACAAGGACCGTGCCACTCAGAGAGCGACTCAGACTAGTTTAAGTCTGTAAAAGAGTATGGAAGTAATTCCCCGACCGTCATCTCGACCGTCGATTTATCTTTTGCGACTAAGGTCACTTTTAGATCTTGTTCAAAAAATTCAGCCATCACTTGGCGACAAGCACCACATGG
>CAUQIK010000037.1:0-11890 GCA_963518035.1 uncultured Streptococcus sp.
CTATCAATTTCTTCTCCAAAATATGCTATAATAATACCAAAAGATAAAGAAGGAAGTCTTATGATTAAACTACTAGCCTTGGATATGGACGGAACCCTCCTCAATGAAGCCAAGGAAATCCCACAAGCTCACATTACTGCCATTCACCAAGCCATTGAAAAAGGTGTCAAACTGGTTCTCTGTACAGGTCGCCCGCTTTTCGGTGTCCTCCCCTACTACAAAAAACTGGGGCTTGACCTCCAGAATGAGTATGTGATTGTTAACAACGGTTGCTCAACTCACCAGACTAGCGACTGGGGCTTGGTTGACTGGCAAGAACTTAGTCCAGCAGATATCGAATACCTCTATGACCTAGCAGAAAAAAGTGATGTTCAGTTGACTCTTTTTGATGAGGAGCATTATTTTGTCCTCGGTGGCAAGCCCAATCAAGTCATCCAAAATGATGCCAAGCTAGTCTTTTCAGACCTGACTGAAATTTCTCTTGAGGAAGCGACTAGTGGCAAGTACCGTATGTTCCAAGGTATGTTTTTGGGCACAAAAGAGCAAACAGATGATTTTGAAGAGCGTTTTGCTGAGGAGCTTTGCCAACGATTCAGTGGAGTTCGTTCGCAGCCTGTTATTTATGAAGCTATGCCACTTGGTACGACAAAGGCTACCGCTCTTTCTCGACTAGCAGAGATTTTGAAGATTGATTCCTCAGAAATCATGGCCATGGGCGATGCTAATAACGATATCGAAATGCTCCAGTTTGCAGGGCTTGGCATTGCAATGGGAAATGCCAGCGATTATGTCAAATCCCTAGCTGATGACGTTACAGCCAGTAACGAAGAAGACGGCGTTGCGCGTGCCATTGAGAAATATATTTTATAATTAAGAAGCCCAGTTCGTGTCAACTGGGTTTTGATATTTAATAATTCCTAAAACTTTAGAAACTCTTTAGAAATGCTTGAGCTTTCTTTGATTTCTATGCTTTATACTAAAATTATCAAAATAAATCAAAAGGAGAGAATCATGAAAACAGTACTTGATATTCATGGATTGTCCAAAAACTTTGCCAAACAAGCTATTCTTCAGGATCTTCATCTAACGATAAGAGAGGGAGATATTTATGGGCTTATCGGGAAGAACGGAGCTGGGAAAACCACCTTGATAAAAATCATTACGCAACTACTGTTTGCGGATAAAGGAACAGTTTCCCTCTTCTCTAGCCATTCGGAAAATGAATGGACCAAGTCTCTATCTCGAGTAGGTTCAGTTATCGAATCACCTGTAGCTCATAATCACTTAACAGCCTATCAAAACCTGAAATATTACTGTATGATTCGTCATATTCCAAATGCTGATCAAGTCATTCGAGAAACGCTGGACTATGTAGGTTTGACAGATACAGGTAAAAAAGTCTTTCGAGATTTCTCTCTTGGAATGAAACAAAGACTTGGTATTGCCATTGCCCTCCTATCCAAACCAGACTTCCTGATCTTAGATGAACCTATCAACGGTCTTGACCCAATCGGTATCAAAGAATTTCGTCTGATGATTCAACGGCTCAATCAAGAAAAAGGGATAACCATTCTCATTTCTAGCCATATCTTGTCAGAACTCTACCTCGTAGCTAATCGCTTTGGTATTTTAGATCAAGGAAAGATTATCCGTGAAATCAGCAAAGCTGAATTTGAAACACTAAGTGAGGATTATATTGTGCTTAAGACAGCCGACCAAGAGAAAGCTTGTCAAGTATTGAAAGAACAAATCCAGCTCCAGTTCAAGGTTGTTAATCCAGAAAATGAAATTCATATCTTTGGTCAGGAACAAGATGTCAAACAGATTCTTAAGGAATTAACCTTGGCAGATGTTGCCATTGACGAGATTTACTACGCACGTCAAAACCTAGAAGAATACTTTACTCAATTAGTCGAATAGGAGGAAAATCATGATACATACCATTCAAGCAGACTTTTACCGTCTTTTCCGTTCCAAAGGTTTTTGGATTACAGAGTTCATTCTCTTTTCTCTCATGCTAATGGGCGCAAGTATTGGAGCTACTGGCCATCTGATGGCAATCCAGACAGAAGAGCCAGAAATTCCAACCCATGGTTGGGACGGTGTACAAGCCCTGATTAACGCATCTAGTCAAGGTTCAAACCTCGTTTTTCTCTGCATTATTCTAACTTGTCTAGTTCTCGGTGTTGATTTAATCGGAAAGCTCTATAAAAATAATTTGACAGTAGGGATTTCTCGTACAGAGTTTTTCCTTGCCAAAGCCTTTGTACTGGCTTGTATTGCACTTTTGCAAGTTGTCATCAGTCTTGTGATTGCCTTTATTCCAGCAACTATCTTAAATGGATTTGGAACTATGCCTGATGGCTTTATTGGAAATCTACTGATAACCATTTTCCTTCAATTATTTTGCCTCCTTGCTTGGCTTTCCATTGTTTCCTTTATCCTCTATGTTAGTCATTCTTATATTGCGGTATTTATTGGTTATTTGGTCAGCTCTATCTTACTTTCTATGCCAATGCTCATTTTTCCAAATATCAAAATTTTGCCATATTTGTCCTTGCAATTTACCTATGCTATGACTGCTAATAGTGAATCCATTTTCTATACACTTATAGTTACCTTAGCTGTTATTGTAATCTTTAATCTAAGTGGACTGGCAGTTTTCAAAAAGAAAAGTCTATAAAAAAGACCTCCTCTAGCCTACAGAGGAGGTTTATTTCGTTAAAAGCAAATGAAAACCGATAACCATTGCCCATCTGTGCTTAGTTTCATCTCTGCACCGAGAAGATGGCATAATTCCTCAGTGATATAAAGGCCTAAACCAGAGGATTCTTCCGTGTCTGATAGATTTTCAGAATAAAAACGGTTGCTGAGATTTTCTATTCTTTTGATGGGTTGTTTGACAAGGTTTGCAATCTCTAAGACAAGCTGTTCCTTTTCCTTTCTCAAAGATAGCCGCGCTTCTTCCTTGCCATGTTTGAGGACATTTCCAAGCAAATTTTGTAAAATTCGATCCAGTAAATCTTCATCAGTCATCATTTTCAGACCAGCTTCAACCTTAAAATCAAGCGTGATACTTGCCGCCAGAAAAACATCATAATAAGCCAGAGTCTTTTTGGTAATAAAAGCGGAAAGATCCACTTCTTCCAGTTTCGGTTTGACAGCTCCTTCCATCAAACGACGGTATTCTAGGAGAGCCTCCAAACGTTTAGAAACTAAATCAAGATGCTGGGCTATTTTTTGTAAGGTTTCTGATTTGTCTTCAGGAGATTTTATCAATTGTTGGGTGTAGCCTGAAGCGATAGTCAAAGGCGTCCGAATATCATGGGCGATATTGCTGATGGCTATATCCAGAGTCTGTTTTTCCCTTTTCATCACCAATCGAGATTGTTCTACTTCCTGAAATAGATTTTCAATTTGCTGGTGGAGATGTAAAAAATGTTTGGAAAAAATGCTGACTCCGACTCTTTTCATACTACCCGTGAGAATCTTGTCTTCAATCTGTTGACTCAGTCTTTCAAGTGCTAGATGATAGCGAATCAATGTAATCGATAAAATAATTAGGAGAATCAGTAGGACAACGATTATCATGTAGGTCATTGCTTGTCTCCTTTTAATCTTACCCCAACTCCCCAAATGGTTTCAATATATTCTTGATTTGGGTCAAGCTGGTTTAATTTTTTACGAAGATTACTCAAATGCGTATTGAGGGTATTATCTCCAGGTAGATAACTCTCCTCCCAGACCATTTCATAAAGTTCTTCCTTGGTGAAGATTTTCTTAGGATGTTTAAGGAGAGTTTGGAGAATCAAGCATTCTTTCTTAGCTAGGCGAATGGTTTCCTGACTATTTTTGATTTCAAAACTTTCCGCATCAAACTGGATATTTTTCAAGTTTAGTGGCAGATTTTCAGTTTTTCCTAGTTCTATAGGCTGTTTTTCTACACTTTGACGTAATTGAACAGTAACTCTGGCAAAGACTTCGTCCAAATCAAAAGGTTTGACTATGTAATCATTGGCACCGTCTAAGAGGTATTGACTGATTAACTTCTTATCGCTCAAAGCCGTTAGCATAATGATTGGAGTTTGACTTTGTTCCCTGATAGCTTTTAAAACCTGATCCCCATTTTTCCCAGGAAGCATGATATCTAGCAAAACGAGGTCAATCCCACCTTGGTCAAAAAGCATGATTCCTTCTGTACCAGAGAAGGCTTGAATCACCTCGTGCTCCTCAGTAAGAAGTGTTCGTAAAATCTCTTGAATGTCACTATTGTCTTCAATAACCAATATCCTAGCCATAAATACCAACCTTTCTGCAACTATTATAGCATGTTTTATTGATAAAGCTTAAACAGAAAAGCTCCTCGCATAAAAGCGCGAGAAAGCCTTAGAGGATTAAAATATAAAATCCATTTACTAGATAACATTGTATCCTTATAGTTGCTAGTGAAAACGAGTCTAGCAGAATGAATCTCTCATTTCTCTTCTACTAGTCCGTAATACGTTGATACATTTCTGGTCTTCTATCTCGAAACAAGCCCCAGTTTAGGCGTTCGCTTGCTCCCTTGTCAAGGTCATAAGTTGCTAAAAGAACAGCTTCTCCTTGTCTTTCAGCTCGCTCGATAATAGCTCCTGTCTCATCCGTCATAAAGGATGAACCGTAGAAGTCAAGGCTAGAACTCTGCCCACCATTTTCTTCACTAGGAGTGACTTCTTCCAAACCATAACGATTGGCTGCAATAACTGGAACAATATTCGCTGCTGCGTGTCCTTGCATGGTACGTTGCCAATGGCCACAACTATCTGTATCCAAAATCGGCTCTGAACCGATGGCTGTTGGATAAAAGAGCAATTCTGCCCCATTTAACGCAAGACAGCGCGCTGTTTCAGGGAACCATTGATCCCAACAGATACCGATACCAATCTTGGCATAGCGAGTATCCCAGACCTTGAAACCTGTGTTGCCAGGTGTGAAATAAAATTTTTCTTGATAATAATGGTCATCTGGTATGTGGGTCTTTCGATACACACCCAGTACTTCCCCATCTGCATCAATGACAGCAATAGAGTTATACAAGACATTGCCATCTTTTTCATAGAAACTGATTGGTAAAACGACCTTTAGCTCCTTTGCAATGGTTTTAAAATGCTGAATAGCTGTATTGTCTGTCACCGATTGGGCATGCTGGTAGTAGTCATACTGACGTTCCTGACAGAAATAGGGACGTTCAAACAACTCGGGCAAGAGAATAATTTGTGCACCTTGTTCTGCAGCCTGACGTACTAAACGCTCTGCGGTTTGGATATTTGTTGCCACATCCTTAGCGCATTGCATCTGAATGGCTGCAACTCTTACATTTCTCATCTTTTTCTCCTATTCTGGGATTTGTTGGGTGATACAGTGGATATTGCCACCACCTAAGAGAATATCTCTGGCTGGTATTCCGACAACTTTACGGTCTGGGAAACACTTACTGAGGATATCTAAGGCTACTTGGTCGTTTACATCCTCAAACTGTGGAACTAAGACAGCCTTGTTGGCGATATAAAAGTTTACGTAGGAAGCCGCTAGTCGTTCACCTGCGTATCGCTCCTCTTCGCCTTCTTCATAGATGTAGCCTGGCAAATCCTCTTCGGTTACAACCTGACGAATAGCTGGAATTGGAAGTTTATGAATGGTGAAGTGACGACCTTTTGCATCTGTTTCCTTTTCTAAAAGCGCTAAATCAGCTGCTGACATGGCATATTGAGGATCAGTTTCGTCTTCCGTCCAAGCCAAGACAAGTTCTGCAGGACCAACGAAGGCAGCAACATTGTCAACGTGTTCATTGGTTTCGTCCTGATAAATACCATAAGGAAGCCAAATAACTTTTTCAGCGCCAAGGCTTTCTAATAATGCGTTTTCAATCTCTTCTTTAGTCAGGTGAGGATTGCGACCAGAACTAAGCAAGCAACTTTCAGTCACGAGAATGGTTCCTTGGCCATCGCTATGGATTGCTCCGCCTTCCAGGACAAAATGTTTGGCATCATAAATAGGCATTTCCAAGACCTCAGCAAAACGACTGGCTACTTGGTCATCATCTTCATAATCTTGATAAAGACCATCAACAGCACCACCCCAGGCATTGAAAGACCAATCCATGGCTAATTTCTGGCCTTTATCATTGACAAGAATGGTCGGACCTGTATCACGAGCCCAGGCATCATTGGTGGGAATGTCTAGATAAATAACGCTATCTCCAAGGTAGTCTTGGGCTTCAGCTAAGTAGTCTTGGTCCACCAAAAGATAGACTCTTTCTCCTTCTGCTATGGTCTTAATAATCTGGCTGAAAGCTCTTTTAGCAGCTTTACCTTGAAAAGGCCATGATCCTGGTCTTGTAGGCCAGATCATCAAGGTTCCGTGATGGGGTTCGTACTCTGCTGGCATTCGATAGCCTAATTTTTTGGGACTGTCCATCATGATAATCTCCCTTTAAAATCTTGATAGCCAAAGGCTTTGACTAAGCTGCAGTCACCCTGCTCGTCCATGAGATAGAGACTTGGCAATCCAATACCATTAAAGGTATTATTTTTGACAAAAGAATAAATGGCCATATCTTCAAAATAAAGTCTGTCTCCGATTTGAACTGGATTTTCAAAGCTATAATCACCAATCACATCGCCTGTCAGACAAGTATTGGAAGAAAGTCTATAGGTATGGGCTTTTTCCTGTGCCTCAAAGCCATTTCTCAAAGGTGGACGATAGGGCATCTCAAGTACATCAGGCATATGGCAGGTTGCAGAGGCATCTAAAACTAAGATCTCCATACCGTTTTCTACAATATCCAATACTTCAGTTGCTAGATAACCCGCATTGAGCGCAATAGCTTCACCCGGCTCGATATAGACTTCAAGATTGTAAGTTTCTCGGATACGCTTGATTTCTGAAATCAGCAAATCCACATCGTAACCTTCTCTTGTGATGTGGTGTCCGCCCCCCATATTGAGCCATTTGACCTCATGTAAGTAAGGACCAAACTGCGCTTCTACTGCTTTCAAAGTTGTCTGTAAATCATCTGCTCCCTGCTCGCAAAGGGTGTGAAAATGAAGACCGTCTACCAATTCCAGCAAATCACTCGGTATCTTGTCTGAAGTTACTCCAAAACGGGAACCAGGTGCACAAGGGTCATAGAGCGCGTGGTCACCTTGAGTTGAACACTGAGGGTTGAGGCGCAAACCAACACTGATACCAGCATCTCGACAACGCGGACCGTGTTTACGCAACTGTCTCTCTGAGTTAAAGACGATATGGTCCGTTATCTCCAGCAATTCTTCCAAGTCTGCATCCTTGAAAGCAGGCGCAAATACATGGACTTCTCCCGGAAATTCTTCTCTAGCTAGCTTAGCTTCATAAAGTCCACTGGCTGTCGTACCTGATAAATACTGGCTAATCAAAGGATAGGTTTTGTAGAGGGAATAAGCCTTCTGGGCAAGTAAAACCTTACAGCCCGCTTCTTCTTGAACATATTGTAGGATACGGCAGTTGGCTTCTAACTTTGCCAAGTCAATGATGTAAGCTGGTGTTGGTACTTGTTCTAACTTCATCAGTCCACCATTTGTGGATTTTCAACCACAACCCAAGGTAAACCATACTCATTCAAAGCTTCCATGAATGGATCTGGATCCAATTCTTCAAGGTTATACACTCCAGCTTGTTTCCAAGTACCGTTCATAACCAATTTTGTCCCAATCATGGCTGGAACACCTGTTGTGTAAGAAATTGCCTGTGAACCAACTTCTGCGTAACATTCCTGATGGTCGCAGACATTGTAGATGTAGATGGTCTTTTCAACGCCGTCTTTGACACCTGTAAAGATACAACCGATATTGGTTTTACCTACAGTACGTGGACCAAGGCTAGCAGGATCTGGAAGTAGCGCTTTTAAAAATTGAATCGGAACGATGTCTTGGCCGTTAAAGTTAATGGTATCTGTACGAAGGAGTCCAACATTTTCAAGACATTTCATGTGCGTCAAGTAAGATTGACCAAAGGTCATAAAGAAACGAATACGTTTGACACCTGGAATGTTCTTGGCCAATGATTCGATCTCTTCATGGTGAAGAAGATACATGTCTTTTTGTCCAACCTGAGGAAAATCATACTCGCGCTTGATTGACATAGCTTCCACTTCGACCCATTTTCCATCTTCCCAGTAAGAACCTGGCGCAGAAACCTCGCGTAGATTGATTTCTGGGTTAAAGTTTGTTGCAAATGGATAACCGTGGTCACCACCATTACAGTCTAAAATGTCGATATAGTGGATTTCATCAAAATAGTGTTTGAGGGCATAGGCTGAAAAGACACTAGTCACACCTGGGTCAAAACCAGAACCAAGAAGAGCGGTCAAGCCAGCTTCTTTGAATTTCTCCTGATAAGCCCATTGCCATGAGTAGTCAAAGTAGGCTGTAAAACCAAGTTCCTTACAACGTTTTTCATAAATAGCACGCCATTCAGGGTCTTCTGTGTCTTCTGCTTCGTAGTTGGCTGTATCGATATAGTGAACACCTGTTGCCAAACAAGCGTCCATAATGGTTAAATCTTGATATGGTAAAGCTACATTCAAAACAGCTTCTGGTTTGTAGTTTTCAATCAGGGCAATCACTTCTTCTACCTTGTCAGCATCAAGAGTAGCTGTCTCAATCTTTGTACTTGTTTTACCTTCTAGCTTCGCTTTCAAGTCATCACATTTTGACTTGGTACGGCTAGCAATCATAATCTCTGTAAAGGTTTCGCTATCTTGACAAATCTTTGAAATAGCAACTTGGGCAACGCCCCCGCATCCAATAACTAGTAAACGACTCATTTTTTTCCTTCCTCTTCTTCTAAAATGTCTTCTACATACTTGGGCAACATAAAGGCTCCCACGTGTAAGTTTGCAGTGTAGTATTCTGTGAAAAGCTGGCGTTTTTTCCAGCCTTCCTTGTCAAAATCTTTGACAGGGTGGTATTTTTTCGATGCAAATCCAAACAACCAATAGCCAGCTGGGCTAGTTGGGATATGGGCCTGATAGACCCGACTGATTGGAAAGGCTTGATTGACCTTGCGATGCATACTTCGGCAAGCTGATTCATCCTCATCAAAGAAGGGACTCCCATGCTGGTAAATCATGATTCCGTCTTCTTTAAGAGCACGATAACTGTTTCCGTAAAATTCCTTGGTAAAGAGCCCTTCCGTATGTCCAAAGGGATCTGTCGCATCGTTGATAATAATATCGTAATCATCTTCACAGTTTCGTAAAAAACGGAGCCCATTTTGATAGTAAATGGTAACACGAGGATCATCTAGCCCTGCAGCAAAGTCTGGGAAATACTCACGACAGACCTCAACCAGCATCTCATCTGGTTCCACAATATCGATTTGTTCCAGCTCAGGATAGAGGGTTAATACTTGGGCAACACCGCCGTCACCACCCCCAATAACCAAGACTTTCTTGGGATTTGGGTGGACAGCCATGGGAACGTGGACAGTCATTTCATTGTAGACAAAATCATCCGCATCTGAGAACAAAACATGCCCATTTAAAATCAAAATCTTTCCAAAAGCTGGCGTATCCAAGACTTCGATATCCTGCCATTCACTTTTTCCAGCGTAGAGTTGCTTGGCTGTTCTCAGGGACAATTTGACATCTGGAGTATGAACTTCAGAAAACCATAAATCCATCTAGTTCTCCTTTCTCTTAATGACGTTGATGTGATTGACCTCTGGATCTTCCGTCCCTTGGAGGGAACAACCACGTTCCTTGGCAAATTGGATATAATCCACAATCTCTCGTGTAATACGTTCACCAGGAGCCAAGATAGGAATTCCTGGAGGATAGCACATGACAAATTCTCCACAGACCTGTCCAACAGATTCATCCAAGCTCAAACTTTTTCTCTCTGAATAGAAGGCTTCTTGTGGAGACAGCACCAACTCGGGCTGGATATATTCTCCAGCTATCAAGTCCTTCCCATCTCGTGAATAGAGTCTCTTGATATCAGCAAGAGCACCAACCAAGCGCTCGATGTCTTGGATGCGGTCACCAATCGAAATATAGGCCAGGATATTGCCAATATCACCAAACTCAATCTGAATGTCATATTCGTCTCGTAGGAGGTCATAAACCTCGATACCTGTTAAGCCAATCCCCTGAGTGTAAACTGACAGCTTGGTTACATCAAAATCACAGACCGACACACCATCTATTAACTCTTTTGAGTAAGCATAGTAACCGCCAATGGCATTGATTTCACGACGAGCGTACTCGGATAGCTCAATGACCTTCTCAAACGACTCTTTACCACGAAGAGCCAAGTTGCGACGCGAAATATCCAGACTAGCCATCAACAAATAAGAGGCGGATGTTGACTGGGTAAGATTGATAATCTGACGTACGTATTCAGGATTCATCTGCTCCCCGATTAAAAGAAGCGAACTTTGGGTCAAACTCCCACCAGATTTATGCATGGAAACTGCTGCCATATCAGCACCTGCATCCATAGCAGATATCGGCAATTTATCAGTAAAATGCAAATGCGCTCCGTGGGCCTCATCTACTAAAACCATCATGCCAGCTTCATGAGCCATTTCTGTCAACCCCTTTAGGTCTGAACAGATTCCGTAGTAAGTAGGATTGTTAATCAAAATGGCCTTGGCATCTGGATGGTCCTTTATGGCCTTGGCTACTCGATCATTTTCAAGACCTAAAGCGATACCAATTTTAGGATCTACACTCATCTCGATATAGATGGGAATGGCACCACATAGAACCAGCGCATTGATAGCAGATTTGTGGACATTTCGTGGCAGAATAATCTTATCTCCTGCCTTGCAGGTTGAGAGAATCATAGTCTGCACCGATGAAGTTGTTCCTCCAATCATGAGAAAGGCATGGATAGCTCCAAAAGCATCAGCTGCCAGCTCCTCTGCATCCCGAATAATCGAAATGGGGTGACCAAGATTATCCAAGGGTTTCATCGAATTGACATCAATTCCAACACATTTTTCTCCTAGTAGTTCGACAAGTTCTGGATTTCCTCGTCCACGTTTGTGACCTGGAACATCAAAGGGAACAATCCTTTTCTTGCGTAACTTCACCAAGGCCTCATAAATTGGGGCTTGGTTTTGATCTAACTCCTTCAAGACATACTCCTTTCCATATTTTTAGGACCTTATGAAAACTAAGGAACTAAAGGTTGACTCATGAAAAAAGAGCAGGTTTTCACCTGCTCTGCAATCTTCAGACGTTTTTATGTTTGTTTCTGTTGAGTATGTCTGTTCCCGATGTTTCCTAACTCTCTAGTAGCAAATATTACGTACTTTATTGATCGTTTCACAAGATGACGTGTGCTTTCACCACACTAAAAATTTATGAATTAGGACAAACGTCCTAACATCAACTTATAAAAGTAGGCTTTTAACCCTATCAATAATGTGGCTTTTCAACCACGCTTCGGCATTCAACCCTGCCTGTCCGTAGGCATTTTTTACTCGGGTTTATATTTGCTAGAAAACATCATCTCATTTTCTAAGCTTTATTACTATATCATGTTTTTAAGAACTTGTAAAGCGTTTTACGAAAAAAATATAAAAAAGTTCGTAAAATATTTGGATTTTATTTGATTTAATATTAATTTTTCTCTTGTAAACGATTATAAAGTGAACAAAATGTTTATCGTATTTAATTTAACATTTTTTATGCAATTCTATACTCATTACCCTCGGTGTTTGATTTATCAGAAAAATGTTGAAATTTCTACATCATTAGAATCGTGCAACTTTTTTCAGATACTTTTAAAAGATTGATTTCCTTATATTTTTCCTTTATACTGGATAAAAAGGAGAATAGTATGTCAGAAACAAATCACGAAAT
>CAUQIK010000038.1:0-11461 GCA_963518035.1 uncultured Streptococcus sp.
CCCAAACCGATAAATCCAATCTTCATCTCTTACTCCCTTATCTGTCCGTCACCAGTGACCACATACTTGTAGCTGGTCAACTCTTTCAAGCCCATTGGACCACGCGCGTGCAGTTTCTGAGTTGAAATCCCCATTTCGCAACCCAGACCAAATTGGCCACCATCTGTGAAACGAGTTGAGGCATTGACATAGACAGCTGCAGAGTCCACTTGATCTGTAAAGTAAGCTGCAGCTTCAGCATTTTCCGTCACAATGGCATCCGAATGATGGGTACTGTGGGTTTCAATATGGGCAACCGCTTCTTCTAAACTGCTCACAACCTTAACAGCTAGGACATAGTCTAAAAACTCGGTATCAAAGTCTTGTGATTGAGCTGCTTGGCCTGAGACAAACTGACTTGCTTTGCTATCCAATCGGAATTGAATTGGTTCCAGTCCAGCTTCTTTTCTATCTGCAACCAACACTTGCTCCAAGCGAGGAAGGAAGCTTGCTGCCTTGTCTTCATGAACAAGTAGAACCTCCATGGCATTGCAAACAGAAGGACGACTGGTTTTGGCATTGTTGATAATAGATAAAGCTTTATCTTCATCTGCATCCTTATCCACATAGACATGGACAATCCCAGTTCCTGTCTCGATAACAGGTACAATCGCATTCTCAACTACTGCATTGATCAAACCAGCTCCTCCACGAGGAATGAGAATGTCTAGATAGCCCTTTGCCTTCATCATAGCATAACTACTTTCACGGCTAGTATCTTCCACTAGTTGAATCACATCTGGATGAATGGTCGTGGTCTCCAGACCCTTCTTCAGGGCTGTGACAATGGCATGGGCTGTTTGATAGGCATCCTTACCACTACGAAGAACAACTGCATTTCCACTTTTAAGAGCCAAAGCAGCCGCATCAGACGTCACATTTGGACGGCTTTCATAGATAATACCAATAACTCCCATAGCCACACGTTTTTTGGTGATAACCAAACCATTTTCAAGCTGATTGGTTTCTAAAACTTCACCGATTGGATCTGGTAAAGCAACCACTTCACGAATACCAGTTGCCATTGCTTCTATACGACCTGCATCCAAATAAAGACGATCCAGCATCACATCTGAGATTTTACCCTTTGCCGCTTCCATATCAAGGGCATTGGCTGCTAAAATTTCCTCAGTAGCTGCTAATAAATGATCAGCCATGGCTAGCAAGGCTTGGTTTTTCACCTCTTCACTAGCTGTGTTGATCGATTTTTTAACAGCCTGTACCTGTTCAAATTGTTCTTGTGTACTTACCATAGTTTACCTCTAAAATTCTGTAAAGAGTAGTTGGATTTCAGGAGTAATGGAAATCCAGTCGTCACGGTGAATCAATACACCCTTGGCTTTTTGAGAACGCAACATATCCTCCAAAGCAGATGCTCCAAATTGCACGCGCCCTTTTCCAAGTGATTTTCCACTTTCCTTGTCAAATACTGTCACAATATCACCGTAAGAAAAGGCTCCTTCTGCTTCAACAACACCAGATAAAAGGAGACTCTTGCCATGTTGAGAGAGAGCTTCTGCAGCCCCTTTATCAACCCAAATAGAACCTTGGCTCTGAGCATAGAAGGCCAGCCATTGTTTCTGGGTACGAAGTCCCTTCTCTTGCGCAACAAAGTAGGAACCATCCTTGGTCTCCTCAGCTGCCTCAATCATGGCATCTGCCTTCAAGGATGAGCAGATATAAACAGGAACTCCTGATTCCGTCGCGATAGTTGCAGCTTTGATTTTGGTTAACATGCCCCCAGTTCCGTTTGAAGAACCTGCTCCACCGGCCATATCAATAATCTCACGATTGATAGTCTCGATTCGCTCCAAGCGTTTGGCTCTTGGATCTGAATTAGGATTTCCAGTATAAAGACCGTCTACGTCTGTCAAGAGGACCAAAAGGTCTGCTTGAACCATGGCTGCTACCTGTGCACTTAGAGTATCATTGTCCCCAACCTTGAGCTCGTCAATAACAACACTGTCATTCTCGTTGATGATAGGAATCGCGCCACGGCTAAGTAGAACTGACAAAGCCTGATGGGCATTTTTATAACGGCGCTTATCCACAAAATCATCCTGAGTCAGTAAGATTTGTGCAGAAACGATTTGGCGCAAGAGAAGATTGGTCGTGTATTCTTCCAACAAAAGCCCTTGTCCTACCGCTGCTGAAGCCTGTTTATCAGCAATCTTAGTCGGACGCTTTTTAAATCCTAAGGCCCCAAAACCTGCAGCAATGGCACCTGACGACACCAAAATCAATTCATGACCAGCCTCGTGCAACATAGCCAACTGCTGGGTAATAGCCTTTACCTTACTACGTGATAAACTTCCATCCTCATTTGTCAGAGAAGAAGTCCCCACCTTAAAGACAATCCGTTTGTATTTCATAGTCTCACTCCGATTCTTCATATTTATCCATTATAACATGAATGGCAGGAAATAGAAAAGAGTTGATAGGAAAAAGAAGGCCCTAAAACCTTCTTTTTTACTGCTGTTCTGATTCCGATTTATTTGCACTTGTTTCAGTGCTTTGTGAAGTTGAAGAAGTCAAATCTTGACTAGTTGAAGAACTTGTAATACTTTCGTGTTGACTCGTTTCTTTATTTTCAAGATCTTTTTTCACTACTTCATTGGATTCTTTTATTTCTGAGTTACTTGTATCTCTAGTTGTAGCAGATTTCTCTACCGGAACATCCACTAACCAGGCACCACTTGAATCAACAGTATAGCCTTCTGGTGTCTTACCATTCACAAGTAATTGACCATTTTCTTTCAAGAAGTACCATTTATCCTTGTCTTTAATCCAACCTATAGCTCGTGAACCATCTGTCTTGTAGAAATACCAATCATTTGCCTTTTTAAGCCAGCCTTGCTTCATAGCTCCTGATTCTTCTAGATAGTAATGATGACCAGAAACTTCTATCTCGCCTGTCTTCATGGTACCAGTAGAATCCATATAGTACCAGGTTTCTTTATCTTTTACCCAGCTCGTTTTCATTTCCCCTGATTGAGCAAAATAGTACCATTGTCCATCAATCTTACGCCATCCTGTTATCATATCCCCATCATTTGATAGATAATAGGTCTGACCGCCAGTATTAAGCCAACCAGTCTCCATCTGATTTTCTTTGTTGAAATAATACCAGCTTCCATTGATTTTCTTCCAATTTTTAGCAGATGCACCAGAGTCTGTCAAATAGAACCAACGATTGTTCCATTTTTTCCATTGATTCTGTAACAAGATACCCGTTTGGTTGAAGTAATACCATTCACCCTTGATTTCATTCCAACCAACTGCATATTCTCCTGTAGAGTCAGGCGCTTGATACCACCAGTTTCCATAAGCACTCTTATGCCAACCAGCTTGAAAACTTGGAATCTGCTTGTAAGAAGTTGAAATATTGACAAAACCATCTTGTCGAATATCAAAAACTGTCGCATCATAGTCTTTGCTGGCTGCGTTAATTCTCTCAATTCCTCGTTCTTTGAGCCAATTGACATACTCACTATCAAAACCATTTTTCCAAGGTAAACTATCCGAAGTTTGAACAATCAAACTCGGACTCAAATTTTTAATGAAATCCTTGGTGTTTGATTTATTGGTATCATAGTGATGATTAAACTTCATCAAATCAACTTTTCCAATGAGAGGACCATACTTGTCTTCTGCTCCATGAGCATTATCCAAATCTCCTCCGAGGTAAATTTTCTTACCATTGACTTTCACTACACTAATCAAAGAATTAGAATTGTCATCCCAAATTTTCTTTAATTCACCTGATGAATCAGTTTCATTTTCATAGTTATAGAGTTGAATATCCATGTCCCCAAACTGAAAATGAGCATCTCCTTGTGTAATGTTTTGAATAACTGAAACACCTTTTTCTGCAGCAGTCTGTAAAACCTTATCATAGCCATACAGATTATCCCATAGATGAGTTGGTGTTGTAATCCGACTATCAGAGTATTTTTTCATGTAGATACGACCAACTGGATAGGTTTGCAGTAATTCATCAACATTTCCAATATGATCACTGTGGGTATGAGTGACTAAAATAAAATCAAGCTTTTGGACACCCAATTCCTTCAAACGACGAAAGACACGGTCTGTTAGAACATGCTTATAAGACGTTTCAATTCCTTCTCTCCATGGATAGCGAGAATCACTTCCATCTGGGAAATCATAATCTTCTCCTGTATCCACCATGGCAAAATGTCCATTACTTTCAAGAATGATCGCATCACTGCCACCTTCTTGAACATTTATAAAGTGGATTTTATTTCCTGAACTTTCTTGAGCTTGAACATTCCCGTGCCATGACAAACCTAAAAAAGCGCTTGCAAGTGCTAAACTAGTTAATTTCTTTTTCATCCTTACTTTCTCAATCTCTCCAAAGTTTCCTTAAAAATATCTGGGATATCTGCTGTAAATTCCATTGTCTCACCTGTTCTCGGATGGGTAAATCCTAGAGTCTTGGCATGAAGAAATTGTCCATGTCCTTTCAAAGTCTTGCGAGGACCATAGACTTCATCCCCAGCGACTGGATGGCCAATATAAGCCATGTGAACACGGATTTGATGGGTACGGCCTGTTTCCAGCTGCAGCTCCACTAAGCTGTAATCACCAAAACGTTCCAAAACGTGGAAACGGGTTACTGCAGGCTTTCCTTTAGCAGTCACAGCCTGTTTCTTACGGTCTTTTTCACTACGGCCAATCGGGGCTTCAATCACACCACGATCATTAGGCAGATTTCCATGAACAATCGCCCAATATTTGCGGAGAGACTTTTTATCCTTGAGTTCTTGGGCAAGTGCTAGATGCGCCTCATCGTTTTTAGCAATCATGAGAAGGCCTGACGTATCTTTATCAATACGGTGAACAATTCCTGGACGCAGAACCCCATTGATACCCGACAAGTCCTTAATATGATACATAAGGGCATTTACCAGAGTTCCACTAGTATGACCAGCACTCGGATGCACAACCATCCCCTGAGGTTTGTTAACGACAGCCACATCCTCATCTTGGTAGATGATTTCTAGTGGAAGATTCTCAGCCACATACTCTAAAACCTCTGGTTCTGGCACATGGTAAGTGATGATATCACCCTCTTGGACCGTGTACTTAGCTTTCTTGACTTGGCCATTGACCAAGACCTGGCCTGATTTGATTTGTTCATTCGCGAGACTGCGTGATAATTCTGTCAAATCCGACAAAGCCTTATCTAAACGCAGGCCACCAGTTTCAATTTTAATTTCCATTTATTTCCTCTTTTAGCATTGCAATCAATAAAATAATCACTCCAACCGTCAGATAGCTATCTGCCACATTGAAAATTGCAAAGTTGATAAAGTCAAGGTGGAACATATCCACAACAAAGCCCTGACTGATCCTGTCAATAAAGTTCCCAAGACCACCTGCGATAATCAAGGTCAAACCCAAGACCATCCAGAGTGAGTCCTCCATGTGCTTATGTAGATACCAAATGGCACCTACCATAACGACAAGTGTAATGATAGCAAATAACCACTGCTGGTCTTGTAGCATCGAAAAGGCAGCCCCTCGATTTTGCAGGTAGGTCAAGCTAACAAAATTGGGAATCCAAGAGCGAACTTCACCCAGTGGAATCTGCTGGACGATATAGGATTTAACTAATTGATCCAGCCCAATCAAAAGCAATACAATGACTGCCACTATTCCTCTTTTTTTCATGATTTCCTCTTCTGATTAAAATATTCTTGCATGACTTCTACGAAGAGAGTCCCAGCTTGACTCAGCTCCACTTCTTCACGTTTAACATAGACCATGCGATTATCTAGGTTATCCTTGAGACGAATAACTGTAATGCCATTCACACTGTCACTATCTAAAAATCCAGAACCTGTTGCATAAGCGTCCGTCCGCTCCAAAATACCATTCAAGGTAGCACGATCTGTCACATTAAACATCTGTGAGCTCGCACTGGTATCAACAAAGTTCTCCGAATAATAAAGGTACTCATCTTTCTCTTGAGTAAAACGAACTGTCGGTAAATCCGCTAAATCCTCCATGACCAATTCCTCTTTCTGGGCTAAAGGATGCCCTTCACGAAGATAAATGTGAGTATGGAAGGAAATCAATTCAATGACCTCAAGGCCCAGCTTTTCAACGCGTTGCATAATCCCCTTTTTATTTTGATTGTTGAGGTAGATAATCCCAATCTCACTATGCCCTTGCGCTACTTCATCAAGTATTTGAACTGTAGTAGACTCAAAAATACGAAAGTTCTTATAATCAGGATAGCGCTCTGAAAAGGCCGTAATGGTTGGTGGCAAGAAGTCATAGTGCTGACTGGCAATGGAAAATTCATCCTTTTCTTCCTCAGGATTGGCATACTGATTTTGAAAAATATCAAATCCTTTAACCAATTCTTGCGCTTTTTCATAGAATTCCATACCACGACGAGTCAAGAAAGTCCCTGAGCTGGTCCGACGGAAAATCTTAAAGCCCAACTCTTTTTCCAAATCACGAACAGAAATAGACAGACTCGGCTGACTAACATACATCTTTTCAGCAGCTTCACGGAAAGTACCACTATTGGCAATGGCAACAACATAGCGTAATTGTTGAATGTTCATCTTCTACCCCCAACTTCTTTATCTTTTCATTATACCATATTTTAGAAGTTTTCCAAAAAGGAAAAAAGTCTGGAAATTTTCAAATTCCAATGAAGAGTCTAACAACCCAATACAAGAATTAGAATAATGTCTTTTTTCAGTCCTTATCTGATTTCAAGCAAATAAAAACAGCAAATCTTTTTGATTTACCGTTTATAATATGATGCAAGAAAAGACTCTAAAATTTTCTTTTTCCCCTATAAATCAACTAGAAAAAATCTCTTCAATCCTACTGGCTATATCTGGATTTACTTCCCAAATACCAGCATAAGGTTGCTCAATATACTGTCTTTTCTTCTTAGTATATAGATAGACTACACTATCCTTTTCTTCATTCTGATGATAAAACTTGATAATGATGTAATCTTTAACATTTGTCGGTTGATCATTTACACTCTCCAAAGAGGTAGATTTTGACTGTTTCTGTATCTCCTCAATCAATTTTGAAATTTCTTCTCTCTTGTTGATAGTTTTAACATCTTCAGAGAGTTTTTTCTGCAGAGAAATAACAGAAATCGTTTCAGGTTCAGGAAGAATAATTTTTTTCTTACTGACACAAGCAGATAAAACAAGAAAAGAAATTGAACAGACTATTATGGTGAAAAGCTTTTTCATACAGGTTTACATCCTTTCCATATACCTGTTTCCTCGCACAGATACAATTATAATATCAAATCTTAGCAATTTTTACAATATCTTATTCCCTTATAACATTCATTACTGTAAAAGGCTCACATTCCACTATTTTATAATTGTATCTAAAAGACAAAGTAGCCGACAAGTTCGCTTCTTATATAGGATTTTAAAATATGGGTACCAAAACAAAAAAAACAGGCTCTCCGAAAACTCGGAAAGCCTTAGTTTATGCTACTTCTAGCTTCCTCGCCTTTATATTCAAGGCTCAGGATAAAAAGGTTCACTGGACCTTTTTATTTAGCGATTGGGTAAACAGAAACTTGTTTTTTATCGCGTCCTTTACGTTCAAAGCGTACTACGCCTTCAACTTTAGCGAACAAAGTATCGTCTCCACCACGTCCAACGTTTACACCTGGGTAGATGTGTGTACCACGTTGACGGTAAAGGATTGATCCACCTGTTACAGTTTGTCCGTCAGCTGCTTTAGCTCCAAGACGTTTCGCTTGTGAATCACGTCCGTTTGATGTAGAACCTCCACCTTTTTTGTGGGCGAAAAGTTGCAAGTTGTTAAGAGTCATTTTTAACATAATGTTTTCCTCCGTGTTAGTTTTCTGTGATAACTCTGGTTTGGACGAACTCAGATGAGTTCTCCGATAAGTTTGCCATACCCAAGAAAAATGATTCGAAGAATAACTGCGTCATTTCTCTCTGGTGTGAAGGAAGATCTTTTGGTATTTCGACCATCAGATAGCCACCTTCATCTTCGTTTAATTCTAGGATTGGTTCATAGCCTGCAAATTTCTCAATGGAATTGATAAAGTTAATGGCAAGCGTAGAAACCGATGCACACACGACATCTAAGCCGTATTCGCCACTCTCGGCGTGTCCAGTAATTTCCGCACTCCTCAGCTCGCCATCTTCGGCTCTCTCAAAGACTGCTTGTATCATGTGTTCTCCTTAAAATTAAGCGTTGATTGCGTTGATGACAACTTTTGTATATGGTTGACGGTGACCTTGTTTACGGTGGCTACCTTTTTTAGGTTTGTACTTGTAAGTAACAACTTTCTTTTGTTTTCCTTGTTTTTCAACAGTTCCAACTACAGTAGCTCCAGCAACAAGTGGAGTTCCGACAACAGTGTTTTCACCACCAACAAGAACAACTTCGTTAAAAGTAACTTCTTGACCAGCTTCAACGTTCAATTTTTCAACGTAGATTGCTTGACCAACTTCAACTTTAACTTGTTTTCCGCCAGTTTTGATAATTGCGTATGTGCTCATTATGCACCTCCTATGATTTTTATGGGTTTCCCCGAATTTTTTGTGAAGACTCGCCTAGCATCGTGGGACGAACCACTTAAACTTGAATAATCAAGCAACGATGTTCGTGCGGTTGCACAGGATCGTGCATAGTCAACTCTTCAAGTATAGCATATCTCCTATTTTCTTACAAGTAATAACACCTAAAATGTAGCTTTTTCTTTTACTTTTTTCCGCCACTTGGCAAAAAGCATGCTGAGGTAAAAAATACTCATCATAATAGGAACACCAAGAATGGTCTTTTCATGATAGAAAATCGTCAAATAGGCTGAAAAGACAACGCCAAGGACAAAACTACTAAGCAGGCTAACAAATATGAATCCTTCACGCAAAAAAGGTGTGTGCTTGGTTCGGAAATAATCTCCAAAAGCTAGCATGGTCCGCTTGATATTCCCTGTCATAAAGGCGTTATTATAAGCTATACCTGACACTTCTCCAAAAGCAGTTGTCACCAGGCCCATACAAAAGGCCAAAGGCGGTACTAGATAGATATTATCTACAGTTTGCGGCACAAAACCAATAATAATTGATAAGATTGCCAAAGGAATTAGTGACAGAATTGGCTTTTTCACAATTCTCAATTTTTCCTTATAAATCGTTAGTAAAAAGACCCCCATCATAAAAGCTAGCAAGGTCATTACTTTGGCGCTAGCATCTGAAACATTGTGTTGAATGAGCCCTACTGATAGAAAGACGACATTCCCAGTTTGTCCAGCTACAAGAGTATTCCCTCGCACAATAAAAGTATAGGCATCTACATATCCTGCACAAAAAGTCAAAAAAAGCGCTAGCCTCTTAGACTGACGTGATATTTTTCTTATAGGTAATAACCTCATTTTCCCTCCCATTTCATTTACTCATCTCATTATTGTACCACTTTCTTTGAAAAAGACCTAGTAGCTTATTTGAAATTTTTTCCCCTCTGTTGGATAGTCCCGCCTATCTATGTTATAATGAAAGAAGGATTTGAAATCGGAAAAGGAGTAACTATGCTTAAATTAGGTGTCATCGGAACAGGGGCTATCAGCCACCACTTCATAGAAGCAGCCCATTCCAGTGGAGAATACAAGCTGGTCGCAGTCTATTCTAGAAAACTAGAAACTGCGGCAACCTTTGCTTCTCGCTACCAGAATATCCAACTCTTTGATCAAGTAGAGGACTTCTTCAAGAGCTCCTTTGATGTGGTCTATATTGCTAGCCCAAACTCCTTGCATTTTGCTCAGGCAAAAGCTGCATTGTCTGTAGGTAAACATGTCATTCTTGAAAAGCCAGCTGTCACTCAGCCACAAGAATGGCTAGATTTGAGACATACAGCTGAGAAAAATCGCTGTTTTATATTCGAAGCAGCTCGCAATTACCATGAAAAAGCTTTCACTATCATCAAAAACTTTTTAGCAGACAAACAAATTTTGGGAGCAGATTTCAACTATGCCAAGTATTCTTCCAAAATGCCTAACTTGTTGACTGGGGAGACACCAAATGTCTTCTCAGACCGTTTTGCTGGTGGAGCTCTTATGGATTTAGGGATTTATCCCCTCTACGCTACCGTTCGTCTCTTTGGAAAAGCTCAGGACGCGACTTATCAAGCTCAACAGCTTGACAATAGCATTGACCTAAATGGAAATGGAATCCTCCTCTACCCTGACTTTCAAGTTCATATCAAGGCTGGGAAAAACATCACTTCCAATCTTCCTTGCGAGATTTATACGACAGATGGAACCCTGACGCTCAACACCATCGAACATGTCAGCTCGGCTATTTTTACCGACCATCAAGGCAATCAAGTCCAACTCCCTATCCAACAGGCTCCTCATACGATGACTGAGGAAGTCGCTACATTTGCACAGATGATTCAGCAACCAGACCAGACACTCTACCAGACTTGGCTGGATGATGCAGGCTCTGTTCATGAGCTACTATATACCATGCGCCAGACTGCTGGCATTAGATTTGAGGCAGAAAATGAAAACTAAACTACCGACCGAGTGGCAAGAACTGAGTGACCAACTCGGTTTCCAAGAATTTACCCCCATTCAAACTCAACTATTTGAGCCCCTTCTTGCTGGAGAAAACCTCCTAGGAGTGAGCCCAACAGGAACTGGTAAGACCCTAGCTTACCTTCTACCAAGTCTTCTCAGACTACAAAAGAAAAAAGCCCAACAACTCTTGATTCTAGCACCAAATACTGAGCTTGCTGGACAGATTTTTGATGTATGTAAAACGTGGGCTGAAGCTATCTGCTTAACTACCCAACTCTTCTTATCAGGTTCGAGTCAAAAACGTCAAATTGAACGACTCAAAAAAGGACCAGAAATTCTGATTGGAACCCCTGGCCGTATCTTTGAACTGATTAAATTGAAAAAAATCAAGATGATGAATGTGGAAACCATCATCCTGGATGAATTCGACCAATTACTAGATGATTCTCAGATACACTTTGTCGAGAAAATTACTCACTACGCACCTCGTGACCACCAACTTGTCTATATGAGTGCGACGACCAAGTTTGACCAAGAGAAGATTGCGCCTAACACACGTACCATTGATCTTTCTGACCAAAAATTGGACAACATCCAGCACTTCTACATGCAGGTAGATCAACGTCACAGAGTGGATATGCTACGAAAACTGGCTCATGTAGAGGATTTCCGCGGTCTGGTCTTCTTTAACAGCCTATCAGACCTTGGAAGCGCAGAGGAAAAACTACAGTATCGGGATATCTTGGCTGTTTCCCTCGCTAGTGATGTCAATGTTAAATTTAGAAAAGTCATCTTAGAAAAGTTTAAAGACAAGCAACTAACCCTACTTCTCGCAACAGACCTTCTGGC
>CAUQIK010000039.1:0-10482 GCA_963518035.1 uncultured Streptococcus sp.
GGCTTCTTAGCGTTTTCGAGTTTAGCTTCATAGCGTAGTTCTTCTGTTAAGTTTGAAGCGACCTGCACACCGACGTCGCTCATGATGAGCAGTTCTTCCAATTCCTCGAAGAATTCTTCATCGACAGAACGGAAGTTGGCAAAGAAGGCATTCAAACGAGCACCGAATCCTGTACGGGTTTTCTTGAGACTGCGGTCATATTTTTCCTGTACGGTTTCTTCAACCTGAGGAAGTTCTTCTTCTACTACTTCAGAAGCTAACCCTTCTTCGAACTCTACAGTTTCTTGGTTCTCTTCTTCTAGAATTTCTTCCGGCTCTTGGAATTGTTCCAATTCATCAGATTCTAGCTCAACCTCTTCCTGAGCAGTTTCTTCGACTGCTTCTGGTTCAATCACTTCTTCTGTTGAGACTTGAGGAATTTCTTCTTGAGCGGGTGTTTCTTCCACTTTGTCTCTTGCTGTCTCTTCCTGAGAAGTTTCTTCGACTGCCGTTTGGTTCTCTTCAACCTCTTCTGACAAATCAAGATTTTCCAGTGCTTCTTTTACAATATCTTCGATTTTCGGCTCTTCTTTTTTTCCGAATAGACGGTCAAATAATCCCATATTTTAGTTCTCCTTTAGCACGTATTCTTCGATAGCCCAGGCAACGGCTTCCTCGTCGTTGGTCATTGGGGTAATCACATTGGCAACTTCCTTAACTGCTGGAACAGCATTTTGCATAGCAACTCCCAGACCTGCCCATTCAATCATGGAAAGGTCATTGGCCTCGTCCCCACAAGCCATGACTTGACTTTGGTCGATTCCCAAGTGTTTAATTAATTTCGCTAAACCTGTTGCCTTGTGGACGTTTTTCGGCGACCATTCCAATAAGAGTTCACGCGATTTGAAGATTTCATATTGGTCAAACAATTCTGGAGAAATCTGTTGAATCGCTGCATCCAAAGGTTCTTGGGCAAAAGCAGTCACGCATTTATTATACGTCATCTGACTAGATAGATCTTCAAAAGCGACAGGTACGAAAGTCAGGGCTGGGTTGAACTTAGCATAGAGACTTTCTTGGTCTGACTGGATTTGATAGACGGTTCCTTCTGAAATAGCATCTAACGGTAATCCGAGTTTTTCAGTTTCCTCGTACAAGCGTGCCACATCGTCGATTGAAAAGACGGTTTTATCGAGAATCTCCCCTGTATTTTTCTGTACTAGACCACCATTAAAGGTGATGGTGTACTCATCCTCCTGACCATCAGTCCCTAGCTCATGGAGAAAGAAATCCATAGCCTTCAGAGGACGTCCCGTTGTCAGAACGACCTTGATGTCACGGTCACGCGCAGCTTTGAGGACCGCCTTGGTACGATCTGTCAGCTTTTTATCCGTTGTCAGCAAAGTACCGTCCAAATCCAGTGCAATCAATTTAATATCTGCCATTACAAACCCTCCATATAAGCCATCACTGATTGGTCCTTATGGTGGCCAATCACTGCTTCTGCTAATTCTAAAATTTCTGGTCGCGCATTTTCAGGAGCGATGGGGTGCCCCACTACCTGCATCATGTGAAGGTCATTGAGATTATCGCCAAAAGCCATAACCTGATCCATGGTCAGACCAAGTTTTTTTGCCAGCTCAACAATAGCTACACCCTTATCAACATAGTCCAAGACAATATCAATGGATTCAAAACCAGTTGTCATGGCTTTCACACCAGGAACATTTTCATTTACCCAGGCCTCACCAGCTTCTATCGTATCTTCTGTGAAGTTAGTGGTGAATTTAAAAATCTCATCCGTGATCTCTTCCAAACGTGCTATTTTTTGAATATTTTCATTGTAGTGACTACTTAACTTAAGATAAGTTTCATCCACTGTGTCCAAAACATAACAAGCTTTTTTCCCAGTCAGTAGCATTTTTCTTTCATCAAAATAGGGCGATTTCTTTAAAGCTTCAAAAGTGTTCAAGTAAAAGTCGCGAGGCATAGTAGCCTCATACATATCCTCACCATGAAACTCAACATAGCTCCCATTTTCAGCTATAAAAATCACTTCATCACGCACATCAGCAAACAACTTTTTCAGGGACAGGATACCACGACCTGAAGCCACTGCAAAATAAATCCCCTTTTCCTTGTAGGAAACAAGTACGTTTTTGAGGCGTTCCATATCAAACCGACCCTCTCCATCTAGAAAGGTTCCATCCATATCGGTTGCTACAAGTTTAATCATAAAATCCTTCATTCTCCAATTGATAAATCTACCTTCTATTATACCATAGATAAGCTAAAAAAGGACTTGTACAGTAGGATTGGCAACTGTATTGCCGTGCTTTTTCGGTAAAGTCGAAAAGGGCTTAAAAATTAGAATCGTAGAACTTTTTTCAGATAGTTTAAAAAGTTTGTATTCCCCTACCCTTTTCTCTATAATGGAGAGAAAGGAGATGACTATGACAGAAATAAAACATGAAATTGATGCTAACTTTGCAGGCCGACTCAATATCCTACGCGCAGGTGTTCTAGGAGCCAATGATGGGATTATTTCCATCGCTGGAGTCGTTATCGGTGTTGCCAGTGCGACAAGCAATATCTGGATTATCTTTTTATCAGGATTGGCCGCTATCCTTGCTGGTGCTTTTTCTATGGCAGGCGGCGAATATGTCTCTGTATCCACTCAGAAAGACACGGAAGAAGCCGCTGTTGCTAGAGAGCAATTACTCTTGGATAAAAACATCGAATCTGCAAAACAATCCCTCTATGCTGCTTACTTACAAAATGGTGAGTGTGAAACGTCAGCCCAACTCTTGACCAACAAGGCCTTTTTAAAGAATCCACTCAAAGCCTTGGTTGAGGAAAAATACGGTATCGAGTACGAAGAATTTACCAATCCTTGGCATGCTGCAATCTCTAGCTTTATCGCCTTTGTACTGGGAAGTCTTCCTCCCATGCTTTCGATCACTGTCTTTCCAAGTGATTATCGCATTCCTGCTACTGTTTTTATCGTTGCCCTTTCCCTTCTCGTCACTGGCTATACCAGTGCTAAACTAGGCAAGGCACCTACGAAAACTGCTATGATCCGTAACCTCTGTATCGGACTTCTCACCATGGGAGTGACTTACCTGTTTGGACAACTCTTCAGCATTTAAGATAAAGAAATACCTCGATGAATATCGAGGTATCTTTTTTTTACATTTGCACAATCTTGCGATAGCTTCTTGAGGTAATCATAAAGATTAAGACATAGACGATGAGGAAGATAGCACAGATGGATAAAGTGACAGTCAACATCATGGTCGCATCTAGCACCCCAATTACTTTTAGGATGAGGCTAAGCATATGATAGGCAAAGGCAAGGTGTAGGAAGGCAAAGAGCAATGGGAGGAAGAAAACAGTTAGGACCTGTTTATTGATGGTTTGCTTGATTTGCTTTTGATCGAGACCGACTTTTTGCAAAATGATAAAGCGTTCACGATCTTCATAGCCTTCAGAGATTTGTTTGTAGTAGATGACAAGAACCGTTCCCACCATAAAGATGATAGAGAGGAAGATACCGATGAAGAAAACTCCACCAAAGAGAGCACTCATCTGCGCACTACTATCAGCCAGATTGCTTCCGTAAACATAGCTTCCTTCTTTGTTTAGTTCTCTATTAAAGTTGTTAACGAATTTTGAATAGTCATCTGCAATTTTAAGCTGCTCTTCCTCACTAGCCGTTACATTCATACCACCATAGTATTGATTAAAGATGGAAGAATTAGGATGCTGGTCAAGAAAGGCTTTCAAGTCAGGAACAACCAAATAGTTATAATCCGAAGTTAGAATATTGTACTGATTTGGGACATGTTCAAGAATAAAATCTTTTTTGATTTCTTCTTTGATCGTGTAGGTCTGGTCATTCAGAGTCAGTTCTTTTTGACCTTGAAGTTGCTTGTTTTGAGCAAACAATCCAACTTCCTTACCTGAAAGTGCAAGTTTCTGTCCTGTCATATTCTCATAGTCTTTTTGGTCAAAGACCATAAAAATAGTTTTCGGTTGAACACGATTTTGACCTTTCTCAAAAATTGTCAATTTCGTACCTTCTTGATTTGCCACACCAAAGTTACTGTATGTAAGGACTTCTTTCTTTGTGACAGTCAATCCTTTTTCACTAGCATACTGGCTCAAGAGTTTTTCGATATCTTCTTTTTCAACATTCTGTCCTGTAATCCCAAAATCATGTGGATTCATGACCTTCTTGAAGTTTTCTGATGCCTTAAAGATACTTGTTGCAGCAGACATAGTCACTAAGACCATGGTTGAGAGAATAGCAATCGTCGCCAGACCAACCGCATTTTTCTTCATACGGAAAATGAGATTGGATACGGAAATCATGTTGTTGGGTTGGTAATAATAACGCTTGTTTTTCTTTAAGATTTGTAAGAAAACTGTAATCCCTGCATTGAAGAGAAGATAAGTTCCCAAAATTACTAACAAAACTGCTACGAAGAAAATCAGAACAGCAGAAAGTGGGTTTTCGACTGTTACTGCTAGATAGTAACCCGCTCCCAAACTAATCAGACCTAGAATGGTTTGGACACCTAAGAAACGTCCTTTTTTCTCACCACTGGCCTTCTCACGAGAGAGCTGAAGGGCATTCATGCGTGCAATACGAAAGGCATTGATAAAAATCAGACCTAGGAAGATAGCTCCAAAGACGATGAGAACTAGGATAAAGACAATTGGTTGGAAAGTCGAAACGAGCTCCACTTTCATCTTCATCAGCTTCAGAAGAAGGGCGAAGATTAGCTTATCAAAGAGAGCTCCTAGACCGAGACCAGCTGTCAAGGTTAAGGAACCAAAAATAAGAAGCTCCTTAAAAACCATACTGATCAAATGGCGCTTTTCGAGACCCAGCATACCATATACACCCAGCTCCTTGGAGCGGTTCTTCATGACAAAACTATTGGCATAAAGTACAATAATTCCAGAAGCGATGGTAACAACCACCATACCGAGGGCAAGCGTCATAGAGATAGTTTCTCCCCCTCGGATCTTGCCAATGTTAGGATTAAGCGACAGTGAGTAAAAGAGATAGGTGATGGTCACTGCTAAGAGAACAGCTAAAGCAAAGGGATAGTAGAGTTTGCGGTTTTTGATCAAGTTGGATACCGCTAACTTATTGGTTAATCGGAACATACTAATTCACCTCGCTTGCCATAACAGTCAAAGTATCAGAGATTTCTTGGAACATCTGACGCTCTGTCTTGTCTCCACGGTAGATTTGGTTGTAAAGAATGCCGTCTTTGATAAAGAGAACGCGCTTGGCCCTGCTGGCTGCTGCCGTTGAGTGAGTTACCATGAGAATGGTTTGGCCACGTTCATTGATTTCATCAAATACATCCAGAAGTGCTGCAGATGACTTGGAGTCAAGGGCTCCTGTTGGCTCATCGGCAAGGAGAATTTCAGGTTCTGTGATGATGGCGCGTGCTACTGCTACCCGTTGCTTTTGACCACCAGAAATCTCATAAGGGTACTTCTCTTGCAATTGGTTTATGCCCAAATTTTCAGCTGTTACCACCAATTTCTTCATCATCTCCGTGATGGGTTTTCGTGATAAAACTAGCGGAAGCAAGATATTGTCCTTAACAGATAAGGTATCTAGCAAGTTAAAGTCTTGGAAGACAAATCCCAACTTCTCACGACGGAAACTCGAAGCCTGTGAATTTTTAATAGTGGCTGTGTCGGTTCCATTCAGGTAAACCTGCCCACGAGTTGGTTTATCCAGCATAGCTAGAATGTTGAGCAGGGTTGACTTTCCTGAACCAGACTCTCCCATGATAGCCACGTAGTCACCCTTTTCCACGGTAAAGTGAATATCCTTGAGGGCCTCTACTTGGTTGCCTTGGAAACGTGTTTTGTAGATTTTTTGAACGTGTTTTACATCTAAAAGTGTCATGATTTTCTCCTTCTTAATATCCCATCATTTGAAACTGTGCTTGCATCATAGCGCATCCCAGTTGAACACGCTCGATATCTTTTTGACTTGGTTTTCTTGTTTTCTTTTGTAAAATTCTTTTCATGGTTTTGCTCCTTTGTTCTTTATGAGTCTAGTTTATCGCAAAAAAAAATTGCTTGCCATAACCTAACCTTACAAAAGAGACTTTAATCTTACATTTTTGTAAGATTGAAGAATATTTATGAAAATAGCTACTATAAAAAGCCATAGTATTGCTTGTTTTATCCTTAAAATAATAGTAAAATTAAACTATGAAAAGGCTTTCTTTGACGTCTTGTAAAAGAATTAGCTTTCTGATAATTATTTTTAAAAGTGCTAAACTATCATTCGTATCGCTGCTATAAGGAGGGAGGTTCAGCCCCTCTTTTTTAGAAAGAGGTTCCTATGAAACGTGTTTTTCTCTTTATCAGCAATCTTCTTTTAACTTTCTTTCTCATTGCCACTCTGTCCTTTTGGAAAGACTCTCTTCCACAAATCCTGTTCCCGGGTGCAGCAGTATTAAGTGGGCAAGCAGATTATTCTACCGTTAAAGAAGAATTAAATAGTCTTGCTAAAGAACATAATAGTCTTATCGCAAGAACCATTTGGGAAGTAGATAGTGATGGAAAATCACAAACTTACTACGAAGTTTTTGGAGATGGGAAACTCCCAGACTGGATGCCTCCAGCAAGTCAAGAAAGCATTCACAAGAGCGATCTTCTCAACAACTACAATATTATCAGCGGATCCCTAACTAGTCAAGAATTGGCCACTCATCTGAAAGAACTTGGACTAGAAAAAGCGAATGCATTTGAAAATGACAGAGTATCCTTTGTACTTGCCCTCTTTACCCAACCTAATCAGCTTACCAGTATGTTAATCTTTTTGCTGACTTTCTTAGCTTTGATTGTTATTGGCCAAATTCAATCTCTCTCTCAGTCAGGGATTCGATTGATTTCTGGAGAACGACTGAGCCATCTCTTCTTTCGTTCTCTCGCAAGAGACGGACTTGATATCCTTCTTTTTGGTCTACCTGCTTTGCTGATAGCAAGTGTCTTGCTCGTTTCCCTAGGATATCCTTATGAAGTTCAGACTTTTCTAGGAATACTTTTTATTCTTTACAATAGCCTACTTCTCTTACTTAGTCTTCTAATTGCCTTTCTTTTTACCATTTCTTTAAAAAAAGTCCATCTCCTCTCTATCATCAAAGGAAAATTACCAATCAAGTCAATTCTACGCATTCTCTACTTTGGTCAGGTACTTGCCATTCTACTGGTTATTGTAGGATTTGGACGTATGTCTACTTACTATCATATACTTGAGAAAAATGAGGCTGGACAAGCTACTTGGGAACAACGCTCCAATGTTGTTACTCTTCAAACAGGGCGTTCCAGTCAGATGAAAAATTTAGATGAACTGCAGACAAATGCTGATAAATGGTTTGACTTTATTCAGCATGCTATAGATAATGAGAATGCCTTCCTTATTAAACATAATCTAGTTGAGCAAGCTCTTAAGCAAGCTATCTCAAATCATAATGAAACTGAAAATAACCCTTATGGTGTGGAAGGAAAAAATATTCTCTATGTAACACCTAACTACTTCAAAAAAGAAGGTATAAAGTTAACATCAGAAACCTTTCAAAAAATCAACACCCTCAAAGATGGACAGATCCTTGCCATACTCCCAGAAGAACTACAAAAAAATGAAAAAGATATAAAAGCAAACTTGCAACAAGAGTTAACCAACCGATTATACAGTAGCAAGTCTAATCAAACTGTCGAAATTAGTATAGCTTATACCAATAAAAATAATGATGTATTTCTCTATAATACCACCCATATCGCTTATGATCAATGGTTATCAAATCCCATCTTTCTTGTGCTTTCTCCTAAAGCACTTGGTAAGGCTTCCTCCATCTTCTGGTTTACAAATCTAGAATATCTCTATTTTACAGACCTCCACCAGACACAAGAACTTTTAAAACACTATCAACTTGATCAAATGGTCTCAGGGCTATCGTCTGCTAGGGAAACCTATCTCCAGTTAAATCAAAAAATTAAAATCGAAATTTTTAGTAACTTAGCGAGTGCTATGTTTGCTATTTTGACTTCAATTTTGCTGTTTACAAGTTTAAATCTGCTCTATTTTGAAGCCTTTCGCAAAACCATATTCTTGAAAAAAATAGCAGGCTATTATTTCTTTGAATTACACAGTAGATATATCACTTCTCAAATAGCAGCTCTCTTTCTCGGAAGTGGTCTAGCTTTCATTATTTCTAAGAATATCTGGATTACCCTAATCCTATTTTTCAGCTTTTCAAGTTTAGCCGTTCTTCTATTGAAAATCTGTGATAAGAAGGAAAGTAAAACCTATGCTAGCATCATCAAAGGAGGATAGTATGATTGAATTACAACATATTTGGAAACAATTTGGTTCTCGTATTATTTTTTCAGACTTGAATCTGAATTTTCAAAGTGGTATGGTATATGCTTTGATAGGAGACAGTGGTTGTGGAAAAACCACTTTGCTCAATATGCTTGCAAAACTAGAGACTTTCGACAAAGGAGAAATCATTTATAAAGGAAAGTCTTTGACTTCTCTAAAAAATGAGGAATTCTATCGTAACGAGCTAGGTTATCTCTTCCAGAACTTCGGACTATTAGAAAGTCAGACCATTCGAGAAAACCTTGAGCTGGGACTGATTGGCAAAAAACAGAACAAGAAACAAGAAAAAGAGAGACTTCTTCTTCAAGCACTACAAGCTGTCAGACTAGATTATCTAAGTCTCAACCAAAAAATCTATGAATTATCTGGTGGTGAAGCTCAACGCGTAGCGCTTGCTAAGATTATCCTGAAAAATCCTCCTTTAGTTTTAGCTGATGAGCCTACCGCCTCGCTAGATCCAAAAAATTCCAAGGAAATTATGGAAATTCTCCTTGAACTTCGTAATGCTAATAGAACAATTATCATCGCAACTCACAATCCTAGTATTTGGAAAATGGCTGATCAGGTAATTCATCTCTCTCAAGATGGAAAAGAATATACTTAAATATCAAAATCCCTTGTGGCTAAATAACCACAAGGGATTTTCAGTCATTTATGCTGCTTCTTTTAAGTAACATAGTGCAAATAATAAATTTTCCCTGTTAAATCTCACCAAAACCAGCCATCATTGTCTTCAATGGCTTGGGCTTCCTTACGTTTGCGTGGTCCTGTTCCGTACATTTCGGCTTCGATTTCTTCCTTAGTTGGCAGGATAGAGGCAAGGATGATGTAGATTATCACACCAATTCCAAAATTTGCTACGGTAAAAATGGCGAAGAGAAAGCGGACTAGGGTTACATCAAAATTCCACTTGTCTGATAGCCCAGCTAAAACTCCTGACACCATACGATTTCGTCTCATTTTATAAAATTTTGTATTCATGATTGTTTCCTCTTTCGGTATTCTTACAAGTAGTATAGCATGAAACAGGTTCACAAACATCAGTCCTTAGGCCGATTTAAGATGACGAGTTTGCCACGGCAGACGCCACAGCGATAGCGTTTTGTATCAACCTTCCTCTTGCGTTGATAGCGTTGCTGGCAGTATTGGCACTGATAGACCAGGAAATTACTTTGGTCTTTCAAATGGGGAACAAAGCGCAGTCCATCCACTTCTTTCAAAAGTTCTTTAAAATCTCGGTCCTTATGTCGATACCCCTTTTTCTGAAAATAAAGGTGATAGTGACAGAGTTCATGGCGCACGATTTTCCGAAAAACCTCCAAACCAAGTTCATTATAGACCTTGGGATTAAAATCCAAATGCCCATCCTTAGGGAAAAATCGTCCACCTGTCGTTCGCAGACGAGAATTCCACTGGGCTTGGTGGGTAAAGGGTCTACCAAAGTCTTCGAGGGAAACAGACTGAACGTAGTCAGTTAGATTCATCTGGAGTTAGGAGCGACAGATTGACTTTTTCACGTTCAGTATCGATTTTCTTAACCCAAACCGTTACCAAATCTCCGACAGACACCACTTGACTAGGATGTTTGATAAATTTGCGACTCATGTGGGAAATATGGATCAAGCCATCTTCGTGAATCCCGATATCAACGAAGGCACCGAAATCAACAACATTACGCACCACACCTTCTAGCTTCTGGCCGACCTTTAAGTCCTTGATATCCAGTACATCTTGACGGAGAACAGGTGCATCAAAAGAATCACGGAAATCTCGACCTGGTTTGAGAAGGTCGGAAATGATATCTTTAAGCGTTTCTGGTCCAAGATTCAGTTCTTGCGCCATCTCCTTGACTGATAGGGACTTAAGCTTGTTTTGTGCTTCTTCATTCAAGTCCTTGATATCCAAGCGTTTGAAGAGCTCCTTAACCGCAGCATAGTTTTCTGGGTGAACTCCTGTATTATCAAGGATATTGCTACTTTCAGGGATACGAAGGAAACCAGCTGCCTGTTCAAAAGCTTTGGCACCCAGACGCGGAACTTTCTTGATTTGAGCGCGTGAAGTGATTTTTCCTTCTTCCT
>CAUQIK010000040.1:0-10423 GCA_963518035.1 uncultured Streptococcus sp.
GGAAAAGATTCGGCTAATACTCAATGAAAATCAGAGAGCAAACTAGGAAGCTAGCCGCAGGTTGCTCAAAGCACTGCTTTGAAGTTGTAAATAAGACTGACGAAGTCAGTCACATATATAATCCAAGGCGAAGCTGACGTGGTTTGAATTTGATTTTCGAAGAGTATAAAAGTAATAGTGCTTTTAGAATAAGAGGGTAAGCAACCCTATAATCAAGATAAACTAAGCTTTCGGAGGAAAAATGAGTAATATCAGTTTAACAACACTTGGTGGTGTACGTGAAAACGGGAAAAATATGTATATCGCTGAAATCGATGGGTCTATTTTCGTTTTGGATGCAGGTCTGAAATACCCTGAAAATGAACAACTAGGGGTGGATGTGGTCATTCCCAATATGGACTACCTTTTTGAAAACAGTGACCGTATCGCTGGGGTCTTCTTGACCCACGGCCATGCGGATGCCATTGGTGCTCTGCCTTATCTCTTGGCGGAAGCCAAGGTACCTGTATTTGGGTCTGAGCTGACTATTGAGTTGGCAAAACTCTTTGTCAAGGGAAATGACACAGTTAAGAAATTCAATGATTTCCATGTTATCGATGAGGATACGGAGATTGATTTTGGAGGGACAGTGGTGTCCTTCTTCCGTACGACCCACTCTATCCCAGAGAGTCTGGGTGTTGTCTTGAAGACAGCTGAGGGTAGTATCGTTTATACAGGTGACTTCAAATTTGACCAGACAGCTAGTGAATCTTATGCCACAGACTTCGCTCGTTTGGCAGAAATCGGTCGTGATGGAGTTCTAGCTCTTCTTAGCGATTCAGCCAATGCGGACAGTAATATCCAAGTGGCTAGCGAAAGTGAAGTTGGGGACGAGATTACTCAAACCATTTCGGACTGGGATGGTCGTATCATTGTTGCAGCAGTAGCCAGCAACCTCTCTCGTATCCAGCAGGTGTTTGATGCTGCGGATGCAACAGGCCGTCGTGTGGTCTTGACAGGATTCGATATTGAAAATATCGTCCGTACTGCTATTCGCCTTAAGAAATTGTCTCTAGCTAACGAGAGTCTTTTGATTAAGCCAAAAGATATGTCTCGTTTTGAAGACCGTGAGTTGATTATCCTTGAGACAGGTCGTATGGGTGAGCCAATCAATGGTCTTCGTAAAATGTCGATTGGTCGCCACCGTTATGTGGAAATCAAGGACGGTGACCTAGTCTATATTGTAACGACACCGTCTATCGCCAAAGAAGCGGTCATGGCACGTGTGGAAAACATGATTTACCAAGCTGGCGGAGTTGTCAAACTGATCACTCAAAGCTTGCGTGTGTCAGGGCATGGAAATGCGCGTGATTTACAGTTGATGATCAATCTCTTGCAACCCAAGTATCTCTTCCCGATTCAAGGGGAATACCGTGAGTTAGATGCTCATGCTAAGGCTGCTATGGCAGTAGGTATGTTGCCAGAACGCATTTTCATCCCTAAAAAGGGAACCAGCATGGCTTATGAGAATGGAGACTTTGTCCCAGCTGGCGCGGTTTCGGCAGGGGATGTCTTGATTGACGGGAATGCCATTGGTGATGTTGGCAATGTGGTTCTTCGTGACCGTAAGGTCTTGTCAGAAGATGGAATTTTCATCGTCGCAATCACCGTTAACCGTCGTGAGAAGAAAATTGTGGCCAAGGCTCGTGTTCACACGCGTGGATTTGTTTATCTCAAGAAGAGTCGCGATATTCTCCGTGAAAGTTCAGAATTGATTAACCAGACGGTAGAAGACTATCTTCAAGGAGATGACTTTGACTGGGCAGATCTTAAAGGGAAGGTTCGTGATAATCTGACCAAGTATCTCTTTGATCAAACTAAGCGTCGTCCAGCTATTTTACCAGTAGTCATGGAAGCAAAATAAGCGATGAAATAAACGGAGAGAAAGTCGAATTTCGGCTTTTTCTTATAGAAAAATAGAGGAAAAATTATGGCAGTAATGAAAATCGAGTATTACTCACAAGTTTTGGATATGGAGTGGGGAGTGAATGTCCTCTATCCTGATGCTAATCGAGTGGAAGAACCAGATTGTAAAGACATTCCAGTCTTGTACCTCTTGCACGGGATGTCTGGTAATCATAATAGTTGGCTCAAACGAACCAATGTAGAACGCTTGCTTCGAGGCACTAATCTCATCGTTGTTATGCCTAATACCAGCAATGGTTGGTATACCGATACCCAGTATGGTTTTGACTATTACACAGCTCTAGCAGTGGAATTACCACAAGTTTTAAAACGCTTCTTCCCTAACATGACCAGCAATCGTGAAAAGACCTTTATCGCTGGCCTTTCTATGGGAGGCTATGGCTGTTTCAAATTAGCTCTTGCAACAAATCGTTTTTCTCATGCAGCTAGTTTTTCAGGTGCTCTTAGCTTTCAAGATTTTTCTCCTGAGAGCCAAGATTTGGGAACACCAGCTTATTGGAGAGGTGTGTTTGGGGAGATTAAAGATTGGACAACTAGTCCTTATTCTCTAGAAAGTCTGGCTAAAAAATCGGATAAAAAGACCAAGCTTTGGGCTTGGTGTGGCGAGCAGGATTTCTTGTACGAAGCCAATAATCTAGCAGTGAAAAATCTCAAAAAACTGGGCTTTGATGTGACCTATAGCCATAGCGCTGGAACTCACGAATGGTACTACTGGGAAAAACAATTGGAACGGTTCTTAGCAACCCTACCAATCGATTTCAAATTAGAAGAGAGATTAAGCTAGTTTAGTTTGTATTACTCTTTCAATAACCATGTCTTCTATGGAATAGAAACTAAAATATGTTTTTACTAGACTTTCTAAACAAAAATAGTAGAATAGTAGTTAAATTCTATTATTGTTGGAAAGAGAGTAAGAGATGTATCGTTATCAAATTGGCATTCCCACATTAGAATATGATCAGTTTGTTAAAGAACATGAATTAGTCAATGTATTACAAAGTAGTGCTTGGGAAGAGGTTAAGTCTGATTGGCAACATGAAAAGTTTGGCGCCTACCGAGGAGATAAATTACTGGCTACAGCTAGTATTTTGATTAAAACTCTTCCTCTAGGCTATAGAATGTTTTATATCCCAAGAGGTCCTGTATTAGATTATAAGGATGCTGAACTCTTGAACTTTGTTCTTCAATCCATTAAGTCCTATGCTCGAAGCAAGAGAGCGATTTTTGTGATTTTTGACCCAAGTATTTGCCTATCGCAAAGTTCAATCAAGCATGAAAAAATAGAATATCCTGAAAATATGGCTATTATTGAAAATTTGCAAAGAATGGGAGTAAGGTGGTCAGGAAAGACCGATGGAATGGGAGATACCATTCAGCCTCGTATTCAGGCAAAAGTATACAAGGAAAATTTTACAGAAGATAAACTTTGCAAGTCAACAAAACAAGCTATTCGATCCGCTCGAAATAAGGGTGTAGAGATTCAGATTGGTAGAGATGAATTGTTAGAATCTTTCTCGTTTTTGATGAAAAAAACTGAGAAGCGAAAAGATATCCATTTGAGGAATGAAGCCTATTATAAAAAATTGTTAGATAATTTTAAGGACAAGGCCTACATTACGCTGGCTACTCTGGATATCGCTAAGCGTTTACGAGAATTAGAAGAACAGTTAGCGAAAAACCTAGCGTTGGAAGAGGCGTTTACTGAGTCGACTCGAACTTCAAAAGTAGAAGCCCAGAAGAAGGAAAAAGAGCGTTTGGTAGAAGAAAGAGATTTCTTGCAGAGATATCTGAATGAAGAAAAATCAAACATTCCTTTAGCAGCTACTTTGAGTTTGGAATTTGGTAATACCTCTGTTAATCTATATGCTGGTATGGATGATGCTTTTAAACGTTATAATGCACCAATTTTAACTTGGTATGAAACAGCTCGCTATGCCTTTGAGCGAGGTATGGTGTGGCAAAATTTAGGTGGTGTTGAAAACTCTCTCAATGGTGGACTTTACCATTTTAAGGAAAAATTTAATCCAACGATTGAAGAATACTTGGGTGAGTTTACAATGCCCACCCATCCTCTTTATTCTCTGTTAAGAATCGCTCTTGATTTTCGCAAGGCATTAAGAACAAAACATCATAGAAGGTAAGTACATGGCATTAATTACACTCACAAAAGAAGAATTTCAAGCTTATTCTGATCAGGTCTCTTCTCGTTCTTTTATGCAATCTGTCCAGATGGGGGACTTGTTAGAAAAAAGAGGGGCTCGAATTGTTTATCTTGCATTGAAACAAGAAGGAGAAATTCAAGTTGCAGCTCTGGTTTATAGCTTGCCCATGCTGGGTGGCCTACATATGGAGATCAATTCGGGGCCGATTTATACCCAACAAGATGCTCTCCCAGTTTTTTATGCGGAGTTAAAAGAATATGCCAAGCAAAATGGTGTATTAGAGTTGCTTGTAAAACCT
This sequence comes from uncultured Streptococcus sp., assembly GCA_963518035.1. GTDB lineage: Bacteria > Bacillota > Bacilli > Lactobacillales > Streptococcaceae > Streptococcus. The sequence continues at coordinate 4,426 of CAUQIK010000040.1, forward strand.
TATGAAACTTATCAAACTTTTGATGGTGAAGGTAATCCAATAGATGCTGAGAAAAAAAGTATTATTCAAGATTTGACTGATTTAGGTTATCAATTTGATGGTTTAAAAACAGGTTACCCAGGTGGAGAACCGGATTGGTTATATTGTAAAGATTTGAATGAGCTAACTGAAAAGACCTTGCTTAACAGTTTTAGTAAAAAGGGGAAAGCTTTGGTGAAAAAGGCTGATACATTTGGTATTCAGTTGAAAAAATTAAATCGTGAAGAACTTTCAATTTTTAAAGATATAACAAAAACAACCTCTGAACGTCGAGAATATAGTGATAAAAGTTTAGAATATTATGAGCATTTTTATGACTCTTTTGGAGAAAAAGCCGAGTTTGTAATTGCTATTCTAAATTTAGGAGAATATATACAAAATTTAATACATAAGCAAAAAGAATTATCTGAAAAAATAGCTACCTCATTACTCTTATTAGAACAATATCCAGATTCTGCACAAAAGAAAAAAGAACACAAAGAGTTGGCTAGGCAGTATGAAAGCTTTGAAGTTCGAAAAGCAGAAGCACGAGAGTTGATTAAAAAATATGGAGAGAAAGATCTTGTCTTAGCAGGTAGTTTATTTATTTATATGCCTCAAGAAACGACCTATCTTTTTAGTGGTTCCTATACTGAGTTTAATAAATTTTATGCACCAGCTTTGCTTCAGAAATATGTTATGTTGGAAAGCATAAAACGTGGGATCCCTAAATACAACTTTCTAGGGATTCAAGGGATTTTTGATGGTAGTGATGGTGTTTTACGTTTTAAACAAAATTTTAATGGTTATATTGTACGTAAAGCAGGAACTTTCCGTTATTATCCATCTCCCCTAAAATATAAAGCTATTCAGTTACTCAAAAAAATATTAGGACGCTAAGATAAGAAAATTGGTCTTTAGCTTTCTTTCAGCTTGTTTTAGTAAAATAGACTTTATTTGCTAGAAAGGTGGAGAGACATGCGCTGGATTTTTCGTTTGATAGGGGCTTTCTTTTCTTTTGTGTGGCGTTTGTTTTGGCGTTTAGTTTGGATAGCTTTTCTTTTGTGTGCTTTTGCTTTTGGACTTCTCTGGTATCTGAACGGTGATTTTCAAGGAGCGCTAAAGCAAGCAGAGCGGTCAGTCAAGATTGGTCAACAAAGTATCGACCAATGGGAAAAAACAGGGCAACTGCCTAAGTTGAATCAGACAGATAGCCACCAACACTCTGAAGGAAGGTGGCCACAGGCTTCTGCTCGTATTTACCTGGATCCCCAGATGGATTCACGCTTTCAAGAGGCTTATGTAGAAGCAATTCAGAATTGGAATCAAACTGGTGCTTTTAACTTTGAACTTGTGACTGAGTCCAGCAAGGCGGATATCCTGGCTACTGAGATGAACAACGGAAGCACTCCTGTGGCAGGAGAGGCGGAAAGTCAGACCAATCTCTTAACAGGGCAATTCTTATCCGTAACGGTGCGGTTGAATCACTATTATCTGTCCAATCCTAACTATGGCTATTCCTATGAGCGCATTGTCCATACGGCAGAACATGAGTTGGGGCATGCGATTGGCTTGGACCATACAGATGAGAAGTCTGTCATGCAACCTGCAGGTTCCTTTTATGGTATCCAGGAAGAGGATGTTGAAAGACTTCGAAAATTATATGAGACCAATGAGTAGGGGATTATCTTTCCCTACTTTTTTGCTATAATGGAACTATGAATAACTTGATTAAATCAAAACTAGAGCTCTTACCGACCAGCCCTGGTTGCTACATTCACAAGGATAAAAACGGCACCATTATCTATGTAGGAAAGGCTAAAAATCTGCGAAACCGTGTGCGGTCCTATTTTCGTGGAAGTCATGATACCAAGACGGAAGCTCTGGTGTCCGAAATTGTGGATTTTGAATTTATCGTTACGGAGTCCAATATTGAGGCACTTCTCCTAGAAATCAATCTGATCAAGGAAAACAAGCCCAAGTACAATATCATGCTCAAGGACGATAAGTCCTATCCTTTCATCAAAATCACCAATGAACGCTATCCTCGTTTGATTATCACCCGTCAGGTCAAAAAGGACGGCGGTCTCTACTTTGGACCTTATCCAGATGTAGGGGCAGCCAATGAAATCAAGCGGCTACTGGATCGGATTTTCCCTTTTCGCAAGTGTACCAATCCACCGTCTAAGGTCTGTTTTTACTACCATATCGGTCAATGTATGGCCCACACCATCTGTAAGAAAGACGAGGCCTATTTCAAGTCCATGGCTCAGGAGGTTTCTGAGTTTCTGAAAGGGCAGGATGACAAAATCATTGATTCTCTTAAGGGAAAAATGGCAGCGGCAGCCCAGACTATGGAATTTGAACGTGCGGCGGAATACCGTGACCTAATTCAGGCTATTGGAACGCTTCGAACCAAGCAACGGGTCATGGCTAAGGATCTCCAAAATCGGGATGTCTTTGGCTACTATGTGGATAAGGGCTGGATGTGTGTTCAGGTTTTCTTTGTCCGTCAGGGAAAACTCATTGAGCGCGATGTCAATCTTTTCCCCTATTATAATGATCCGGATGAGGACTTTCTAACCTATGTAGGACAATTCTATCAAGAAAAATCCCACCTAGTTCCCAATGAGGTACTGATTCCACAGGATATTGACGAAGAAGCCATCAAGGTTTTGGTGGATACCAAGATTCTCAAACCCCAGCGTGGAGAGAAAAAACAGCTAGTCAATCTAGCCATAAAAAATGCCCGTGTCAGCCTAGAGCAGAAATTCAACCTGCTAGAGAAATCTGTTGAAAGGACTCAGGGGGCTATTGAAAATCTAGGACGCTTGCTCCAAATCCCAACCCCAGTTCGTATCGAATCTTTCGATAACTCCAACATCATGGGAACTAGCCCCGTTTCAGCCATGGTAGTCTTTGTCAACGGAAAACCTAGTAAGAAGGATTACCGTAAGTATAAGATAAAAACCGTAGTCGGGCCAGACGACTATGCCAGTATGAGAGAAGTCATTCGCAGGCGCTATGGTCGAGTACAGCGTGACGGTTTGACTCCTCCAGATTTGATTGTCATCGATGGGGGACAAGGTCAAGTCAATATCGCCAAGCAAGTCATCCTAGAGGAACTAGGCTTGGATATCCCCATTGCAGGTTTGCAAAAAAATGACAAGCACCAAACCCATGAATTGCTCTTTGGAGATCCGCTTGAGGTGGTGGAGTTATCTCGCAATTCTCAGGAATTTTTCCTCCTCCAACGCATTCAAGATGAGGTGCACCGCTTTGCTATCACTTTCCATCGCCAACTGCGCTCGAAAAATTCCTTTTCTTCACAACTGGATGGAATTGAAGGGCTGGGACCTAAACGCAAGCAGAATCTCATGAAGCATTTCAAGTCTCTGACCAAAATCAAGGAAGCCAGTGTGGATGAGATTGTCGAAGTTGGAGTGCCTAGAGCCGTTGCAGAGGCTATGCAGAGGAAGTTGAACCCGCAGGAGGCAGAAGTCTTGCCTCAAGTGGCGGAAGAAAAAGTAGATTATCAAACGGAAGGAAATCACAATGAAACATAAAATCGCAATTTTATCAGATATTCATGGAAATGCGACGGCCCTAGAAGCAGTGATTGCAGATGCTAAAAATCAAGGAGTCAGTGAATACTGGCTTCTGGGAGATATTTTTCTTCCCGGTCCAGGTGCAAGTGACTTGGTAGCCCTGCTAAAGGACCTTCCTATCACAGCCAGTGTTCGAGGCAATTGGGATGATTGTGTCCTTGAGGCCTTGGATGGTGAATATGGTTTGGAACATCCACAAGAAATCCAGTCAATGCGAATGACTCAGTTTTTGATGGAGCGAATGGATCCTGCAACGATTGTCTGGCTACGAAGCTTGCCTTTGCTGGAAAAGAAAGAAGTTGAGGGGCTGCGCTTTTCTATCTCTCATAATTTACCTGACAAAAACTATGGTGGGGATCTACTGGTTGGTAATGATACAGATAAATTTGACCAACTGCTAGATGCGGAAACCGACGTGGCAGTCTATGGTCATGTCCACAAGCAGTTGCTTCGTTACGGCAGTCAAGGGCAACAAATCATCAATCCAGGTACGATTGGTATGCCCTATTTTAACTGGGAGGCGTTAAAAAATCACCGTGCCCAGTATGCTGTGATAGAAGTTGAAGATGGAGAATTGGTAAATATCCTATTTCGTAAAGTCGCTTATGATTATGAAGCGGAGTTAGAATTGGCCAAGTCCAAGGGGCTTCCTTTTATCGAAATGTATGAAGAGCTACGAAGAGAAGACAACTATCAGGGGCACAATCTGGAACTATTAGCAAGCTTAATAGAAAAGCATGGGTATGTAGAGGATGTGAAGGATTTCTTGGAGGCTATAAAGTCAGAATATAAGATAGACTAGTTTCTTTAAGTAACTGAAAATTAATTGGAACTGGATGAGGGGATTCCTGATTTAAATGGTTTTCTTCATTCGGTTGCTTATCCTTGTTCGAGTTTGTCTATACGAAAAATCTCTGCAAGCTCTTTCAAATTATGGTAGAATGGAAGCAGTAGAATTAGAAAAGGAAATCGATTATGAAATTTCTTGAATTAAATAAAAAACGTCATGCGACTAAGCATTTCACTGATAAGCCAGTTGATCCAAAAGATGTGCGTACGGCTATCGAAATTGCAACCTTGGCGCCAAGCGCCCACAACAGCCAGCCTTGGAAATTTGTGGTGGTGCGTGAGAAAAATGCCGAACTAGCAAAATTGGCTTACGGTTCAAACTTTGAACAGGTATCATCAGCGCCTGTAACTATTGCCTTGTTTACAGACACAGATTTGGCTAAACGTGCTCGTAAGATTGCCCGAGTTGGTGGTGCTCATAACTTTTCTGAAGAGCAACTTCAATATTTTATGAAGAATTTGCCAGCTGAATTTGCCCGTTACAATGAACAACAAGTCAGCGACTACCTAGCCCTCAATGCAGGTTTGGTTGCTATGAACTTGGTTCTCGCTCTTACAGACCAAGGAATCGGATCAAATCTGATTCTTGGTTTTGACAAATCAAAAGTCAACGAAGTTTTGGATATCGAAGACCGTTTCCGTCCAGAACTTTTGATTACGGTAGGTTATACAGACGAGAAATTGGAACCAAGCTACCGCTTGCCAGTAGATGAAATCATCGAGAAAAGATAGAAAGAAGAAAAAAATGACAGCAATTGATTTTACAGCAGAAGTAGAAAAACGCAAAGAAGACCTCTTGGCTGACTTGTTTAGCCTTTTGGAAATCAACTCAGAACGTGATGACAGCAAGGTTGATGCTGAGCATCCATTTGGACCTGGACCGGTGAAAGCTTTGGAAAAATTCCTTGAAATCGCAGACCGCGATGGCTACCCAACTAAAAATGTTGACAACTACGCAGGACATTTTGAGTTTGGTGATGGAGAAGAAGTTCTCGGAATCTTTGCCCACATGGACGTGGTGCCAGCTGGTAGCGGTTGGGACACAGACCCTTACACACCAACTATCAAAGATGGCCGCCTTTATGCGCGTGGGGCTTCGGACGATAAGGGTCCTACAACAGCTTGTTACTATGGTTTGAAAATCATCAAAGAATTGGGTCTTCCAACTTCTAAGAAAGTTCGTTTCATCGTCGGAACAGACGAAGAATCAGGTTGGGCAGACATGGACTACTACTTTGAACATGTAGGACTTGCGAAACCAGACTTCGGTTTCTCTCCAGACGCTGAATTCCCTATCATCAATGGTGAAAAAGGAAATATCACGGAATACCTCCACTTTGCAGGTGAAAATGCGGGTGCTGCCCGTCTTCACAGCTTCACAGGTGGTTTGCGTGAAAACATGGTACCTGAATCAGCAACAGCAGTCGTTTCAGGTGACTTGGCTGACTTGCAAGCTAAACTAGATGCCTTTGTTGCAGAACACAAACTTAGAGGAGAACTCCAAGAAGAAGCTGGCCAATACA
>CAUQIK010000041.1:0-7659 GCA_963518035.1 uncultured Streptococcus sp.
CAGAACTAAATCCTTTACTTAAATTATTTGTCTAACTTTTTGGGGTCAGTACAAAATGATTCAACCTCTTTTATTAGTTTTCATTATCAGTTAGGAGGATACAATAGAAACTCTTTCAATAAGTAATATTAGCTTATCCCTAGTATTGAAAAGACTGGATGGCTTCTTTCAAGTCATCTTGTAAACTATTTCTCTGGTCAAGTTGGACATAGACTTCCAACAGACAGGATCTGAAGTTGGAAAATTTATAAAAATCTTCCCTTTCTTCTATCGGAAAGTCAACAGCTTTTATCCAAGAAGCTACTTGCTCTTGCTCCAACTTACTTTGTAAAATAGGTTCATAGATCACTCTTGCTAAACGCCAATCCTCATCATCTGTAAAACGAATCGAAATTCTTTTAAATAGTTGGCCAAGTATCTCAAATACTTCATGAACCCTGTTTTTAGGAAAGTTTGGATGACAAACCACCTCTGTCAGTAAATCGGCTCCATGTGCAAAAGCATGAACCCAACCATACTGACTTGAAAAACCCGTTGTATCCTTTTCTTTTGAAAGATAATACAATCCTTGATTTAAAAGGACATTACGAATTTCTGATTGTAATCCCTGATAAAAAACCGATTGCTGGTTGGCATCCGCAGACAAGAGATTTGCATAAATAAGCGCCCTAAAAGAACGTTCAAGGGTTGACAGACCTACCTTATCAATCTCTTTATCTAGTCCTCCATCAGCTGATACCACCTCAGCAATGAACTGAAATTGTTCCTGTGTAAATAGCTCTTCCTGAATCCCTCTAGCAAAGCTTATAAAAACAAGGTCATCGCGAATTTCTGGAGAAGAATCTCCCAAATGATCAAGCAACCATTGGATTTCTTCCTCATGATAACTTGGTTTTTCTTCTGCTATTTTTCTAAGTAACTCTTGATACATGGTCAATACCTCTACATTTCTAGCAACTTGATATAATCTAGACCCCATTTCTCGACAGCATCTAAAACAACTCTGAATTCCTGCCCCATTTCAGTTAAGCTGTACTCAACTCGTGGTGGAACTTCGGCATAGATCTTTCGTTGAACAATCTTATCCTTTTCTAATTGACGGAGATGACGGGTCAAAATAGTTTGAGTAATCCCAGGCAATAATCTCTGCAATTCTTTAAATCGTTTGGTACCCGTACTCAACTGATAAATGATTACCAGTGCCCATTTCCCCGTTAAAACCCTCTGCGTTGTCGCAAATGGACAAATACCATACTCACTCACTTTATTTGTCATAAAATATCTTCTTTCTATTTTTTAAAAAAAATTTATCTTTTAGTATCAATAATAGTACTACTTTTGATACTAGCTATCAAAAAAGTGTCTACTTGTTTTTTTGTTTGTAACTGTTACAATTATATCATAAAAAAGAAATGGAGAATAGATATGTCAACAAACTTAGAAATTTTCAATGCTTATAACCAAGCTTTAATTGCTGGTGACTTTCCTGGTGTCTTTGAAACGATGGCAGACGATATTGTCTGGCATCAACCTGGTAATCATAGTATATCTGGTACAGTTGTTGGTAAGGACAAGCTAGGAACTCACCTGGCTACATTTGCTGAGAAAACTAATGGAACCTTTAAGGTGATAACAAATTGGGTTTCTGACAATAAGGATTTAATCGCAGCCAATGTTACTTTTCTTGGAACACGTGCTGATGGTACTGAACTCAATATGAACGGGATTGACCTCTTCCGCATTGAAGACGGAAAAATCAAAGAAGTTTGGCTCTTCTCTTCAGATCAAGCTGAAGAAGATAGCTTTTGGGGATAATTTAAGAGGCAGGACAAAAAATTTTGATTTTAGGAATTCTTTATTCTAAATTTTTAAATCAATAGATTAGAAAAAAAGCAAACAAAACAGAATTCTGAGTGTCAGATAACTCGTTTTGTTCGCTTTTTTTATTTAAGGTTAGACTTTTGTCCCAGACTCTTTTAATTTACTCTCCCAACTGGGCACTGTAGGCGATAATCTGGTCAACCGTGTCTGACAAGAATTGAATGGTATCACGGAGTGGTTTATCTGTTGAAATATCAGCTCCGATAATCATAGCTGACTCAAGCGGTGTCTTGCTACCACCTGATTTGAGGAGATTGAGCCAATCTTCAGCTCCAGTTTCTGAATGTTTCAGATGAAGGTAACCCGCAGTCGAGATGACTAGTCCTGCTGAGTAGGTGTAGCTATACAAGCCCATGTAGTAGTGAGCTTGGCGCATCCAAGTCAAAGCTGCATCATCGTCGATTTCAATGGCATCTCCCCAGAAATCCGTTAAAACTTCCTTCATAATGCTGTTGAGCTTGCTTGCTCCAAAGGTCTCCCCTTCTTCAATCAATGTATACACCTTACGCTGGAAGGCTGCTTCCAAGAGGTGGGTAATAAAGTTATGGAAGTAGGTGTCTGTCAAGCGGTGAGCAAGAGCGAAGCGTTTTTGACGAGGGTCATCAGATTGGTGCTCCAAATAGTCACTGAGAAGCAATTCATTGAAAGTTGACGGCGCTTCAACATAGTAGGTCGACATGTGAGCATTGAAGTAACTCTGATGATTATCTGAAAAGATGAATTGACCAGAATGTCCGATTTCATGAATCAAGGTATAGACATCGCTCAAACGACCTGTCCAGCTCATGAGGACATAAGGGTGCACGCGATATGGATCCGCCGCATAACCTCCGGAATCCTTGCCACTATTGGCAGCGAAGTCCACCCAGCGCTCTTCTTGATAGCGAGCAACTTCCTGACAATATTCCTGCCCCAAAGGTTCTACCGACTTCATGACCAAATCATAGGCATCGTCAATAGTCACTTCAGGATTAAGGGCGCTGTCCAAGTCCAATTTCCAGTCTGCAAAGGTCATCTTTTCAAGACCATTCACCTTGGCAACATGCTTGAGGTATCTCTGTGCAACTGGGGCAAAATCTTTCATAATCAGATCAATTTGGCGGTCAAACATGGCACGGTCCACTTCCTGCTCAGCCAGGAGATAATCAAAGACTGAGTCGTAACCCTTCATATCTGCTAGTAGTTTTTCAGACTTGACTTGGGCTAGATAGGCTGCTGCAGCCGTATTTTGGTGCTTACGAAGACCTTCTGAGAAGGAACGGAAAGATTTCTCACGTACCTCAGCGTTCTCATGATTTTGGTAGAAATTTTCATAGGTGACAAAGCTGTTTTTGTAGGTCTTGCCATGGGCTTCAAAGTCAGCCATTTCGAAATCCCCAGCTCGCATCTTAGTGTAAATGTCCTGTGGACTGTAGAAAACTTCACCGAGATTGGTCAAGGCTTTCTCCACATCTGCTCCTAGGTAGTGAGCTTTTTTGATTTTTGCCTGACGAATAGCTGCCGTCAAGTGAGGCAATTCACCCAAACGATTCAAGACTTCCTCGTCTGCTGCCACCAAGGCATCGTCAAAGAAGGTCAATGCTACGCTAGCATCTGTTTCAAATTCCATCCCAGCTTGGGCAATGTTAGCAAATTCGTCATTGCTATAGTCTGTCGTCTGTGGCATAAAGCCATAGTTGCCAATATGGCTCATCTGAATGTAGATTTGTTCCAATTCCGCAAAGGCCTTTTCGAAATCCTCAAAAGTATGAAGATTGCCCTTGTAATCACGGCTAAACTGGTTGATGTCTTCACGAGCCTTCTCGATCGCACGTAAGAAATCCTCACGGTCTTGGTATAGGGCTGTTAAATCCCAAAGTTCCTTCTCTGGAAATTCTGAACGGTGTTTTTGTTCCATTTTCTTCCTCTTATTTCTCTAATTCTAATAAAACACTAAGGGCTGATAAGGCGTAAAGTGGTGCTGTTTCTGCTCGCAAGATACGAGGGCCAAGTCCTGCCAAGACTGCTCCCTTAGCTTCGAAACTCTCGATTTCCGCAGGTGACAGGCCACCTTCTGGACCAAAGATAAAGAGCAGTTTGGCTCCTTTTTCAAGACCAGAGACCGCTTGTAAGAGCGCAGCGGCTTCTCCTTCTTTTGCTGATTCTTCATAGGCTACTATGATAGAGTCAAACTGGTCCAGTTGAGCTAGAAAGTCTGATTTTTTCTCGAAAAGTGTTACACTCGGTACTAGATTACGCTTGCTTTGTTCTGCTGCTCCAAGGGCAATTTTTTCTAGTTTTTCAACCTTTTTACCCAATTTCTTGCCATCCCATTTGGCGACCGACCAATCGGCAGGAAAGGCCCAGATTTGGCTGGCTCCTAGTTCCGTCACTTTTTGAGTGATAAACTCCAGCTTATCTCCCTTAGGAAATCCAGATGCAATGGTCACTTGGACAGGTAGTTCCACATTGTCAGCTAATTCTTGGACCAACTCAAACTGACGAGCTTCCACATCCAGCACACGCGCCAAGCGCTTAATTCCATCATCAAAGACCAAGGTCACTTCATCATCTTCTTTCAAGCGCATAACCTGAAACATATGCTTGCTGGTTTCCTTGTCCTCGATGGTGACAGGAGAGATAGCACTGCCTTTGACAAAATACTGTTGCATGCTAGCCTCCAATCACACCTGAAATATCCTTGGTTTTCTTAAAGACACAGGCATTCCATTCCCCTTGAATCATGTGGGTTTCAAGGAAAAATCCAGCTGACTCAGCCGACTCGCGCACCATGTCCCACTTGTCCTTAATAATCCCACTCATGATGAGGTATCCTTCATCCTTGACCAAGCGATAAGCATCCTCCGTCAGATGAACGAGGATATCCGCCAAGATATTAGCTACAATCACATCTGCATCAATCTCAACTCCCTTAAGCAAATCTCCTGCTGCTACATGGATGTTTTCCATACCAGGGTTTAGTTCAATATTTTCCTGAGCAACTCGAACTGCTACATCATCCAGGTCGTAGGCAAAGATTTCCTTGGCACCCAGAAGCGAGCTGGCAATGGAGAGGACGCCTGATCCAGTACCCACATCCAGCACCGTTTCGCCACCACGAAGGACCTGCTCCAAGGCAAAGAGGCTCATCTTGGTAGTTGGGTGGGTTCCTGTCCCGAAGGCCATTCCTGGATCTAGCTTAATAATTTTTTCTCCCGCAGTCGCCTCATAGTCTGTCCAAGACGGCACGATAGTCAAATCATGAGTGATACGAGCTGGCTCATAGTATTTCTTCCAGTTGTCTGCCCAGTCTTCCTCAGCCAAGGCAGTCGTACCCATTTTTACCTCTCCCAAGTCCATAAAATCCATTAATTCTGCCAGGCGAGTCTGTAATTCTGCCTCAACCACTGCCACATCAACCGTATCAGGATAGTAGGCTGTTACAACGATTTCTTCTTGTTGCTCGACCTCTGGGAAAATCTCACCGAAGCGGTCGACATTTCCCACATAGTCCATGCTGTCTTCAATCGCAACACCTTGGGCACCTAACTCAATCAAGAGATTAGAAACCAATTCCTCTCCCTCGCGCTTAACTGTAACTTTTAACTCTTGCCATGTTTCCATCATTAAGATACCAAGCCCGTAAAACACAAAGCCAAATAGGAAATACTCTGAAGACGCTTGTGTCTAAGAGACACTTATCTTTTTGGCACAGTGTTTAGGGCGAGTTCAGTTTAGAAATTTAACTGAACTATCCTTTCTAATCACTTACTTTTAAATAATCTTTCACTCTCTCTTGCAACTGAGGTACTGCCTGTTTAGAATTGAGAAATTCCTCAACGGGCATCAGCTTATAAGCCTGACCTTCATCTCCAAAGGTAATATTGTCAAATTGTTCTTGTCTTAGCTGACCAACCATAAAGACCGATTGCTTATCTTTAAAGATTACGCTAGGATAAATCTTGCTCCAAAGCAGACAGTCTTCATCTAAATGAATTCCCAGTTCCTCATAAACTTCACGCGCTGCGCACTCGAAAGGACTTTCGTTTCCTTCACGACCACCACCTGGCAACTCCCACATGTTGGGACAAGGGATATCGTCCTTGTCATCACGTAAGATAGTCAAGACCTTATCCCCACAAATCAAGGCAATCTTGCAGCCTGTGAAATCAGAAATTTCTAGTTCCATGTCAAACTCCTAGTATCTCGGATAAGGATAAAACTCTCCCTCTTCCAAGCCGACTTTTCCTTCTTCAAAGACTTCTTGGTTCCATTCCATGACGAATTCTTCTGCTTCTGGGTCTTCCAAAAAGTCCATGAGGGCATCTAGTCCAACCTCGGCAGTATCTTTGAGGAATAGCGCAAAATAAGCTAAGAATTCGCGGGAAAATCCTTTTTTAGGCAAGTAAGGGATGACAGTCAAATAGTCTTCCTCATTGACTGTTGATTTAGCAGGATTGTAAAAAAGCACTGCTTCTTCAAAGAGGATATCTTCTGATGAAACCTCTCCGTCTTCATCCACCATCTCCACGCCTGCAGCATTTTGCGCTTCTAACAAAAAACTCACTTCAACCGCGTGGTTGCGCTTATCCCAACTAATCTCAAAGTCAAAAGGAAAATTCTTCTCCAACTCTTCCTCTAAAACATCTAAAAATCCGTATGTTGCCATTTTGTCCTCTTTCTATGCGACTCTTTAATCGCCCCGATTGCTCGGAAATATGCTAAAATAGATACTACCATCTTACCACATATACATCAGAAAATCCACGTTAGAAAGGACTGCTATGCCAGACAATCTCGCACTTCGCATGCGCCCTAAAACCATCGATCAGGTCATCGGTCAGGAACATCTGGTCGGACAAGGAAAAATCATCCGTCGCATGGTGGAAGCCAACCGCCTGTCCTCCATGATTCTATATGGACCTCCTGGAATCGGCAAGACCAGTATTGCTTCAGCCATCGCTGGGACTACTAAGTATGCCTTTCGAACTTTCAATGCGACAGTTGATAGTAAAAAGCGACTGCAAGAAATTGCGGAAGAGGCTAAATTTTCAGGTGGACTTGTACTACTCCTTGACGAGATTCATAGACTAGATAAAACCAAGCAAGACTTCCTCTTGCCTCTCTTGGAAAGTGGACTAGTCATCATGATTGGCGCTACGACTGAAAATCCTTTCTTCTCTGTCACTCCTGCCATTCGTAGTCGTGTTCAAATTTTTGAGTTGGAACCTCTGTCTAACCAAGATGTCAAAGAGGCTCTTCAGATAGCTCTAAGTAACCCTGAACGTGGTTTTGATTTTCCAGTAGAACTAGATGAGGATGCGCTGGATTTCATCGCAACCTCTACAAACGGTGACCTGCGCTCTGCCTTCAACTCACTGGATTTGGCAGTTCTCTCTACCCCTGAGAATGACGAGGGCATACGCCATATCACTCTAGACATCATGGAAAATAGCCTGCAGCGGAGCTACATTACCATGGACAAGGATGGGGATGGACATTACGACGTACTCTCAGCCCTGCAAAAGTCTATACGAGGTTCGGATGTAGATGCCAGTCTCCACTACGCAGCACGCTTGATTGAGGCTGGTGATTTGCTTAGTCTCGCTCGTCGCTTGACTGTTATCGCCTATGAAGATATCGGTTTGGCCAATCCTGAAGCCCAGATTCACACCGTGACTGCTCTTGATGCTGCCCAGAAGATTGGGTTCCCAGAAGCCCGCATTCTCATTGCCAATGTCGTGATTGATTTGGCCCTTTCTCCAAAATCCAACTCAGCCTATGTAGCTATGGATAAGG
>CAUQIK010000042.1:0-6898 GCA_963518035.1 uncultured Streptococcus sp.
TACGAATGGTGATTTGGCGGTAGAAAGGCATCTTGAGTAAGTATTTGTGATAGGCTGTTTCGTAGTATGATTCTTCGGAGTATTTTCCCCAGAAAATCCCAAGTCTTCCAAAATGAACGACTTCATCTTCCAGTTCCAAACTTTCAACTGTCTCAATGACTTGAGCCACATCCAAGCCCTCCGTGTAAAAGAGGACATCCTTTCGTGCCAAATCTTTGGTCCACCAATCTGGCAGATTCTTCAGCTCTTCTTCATAATCTTCCTGACTCAGTAAAGAAAAGCTCTGAATAAATGGATAATGGACTGCAAAGAAAGCCTCTAACTTTTCAACCAATCGGACTTTGGGATCTGTCGAAGTAAAGAAAATATTGCCACTGTTGATGTAGGTTTCAACTTTTTCCAGTCCCAACTCTGTCAGTTCTTGACGAAGTTGCGCCATGACAACTTTATTTTTCCCACCGACATTAATGCCCCGAACAAGTAAAGCATATCGCGTCATCTTATACCAATTTATCTAAGAAACTTTCCCCAATCATGGCAGTTTCAACACCAAAGTTATCCGCAACTGTCGCTGAGATATCTGCAAAATGTCCGACAGGAATGAGACCATTTCCTTTAAAGGAAGGGCTATAAGCCAACAATGGAATATATTCACGAGTGTGGTCTGTTCCTGCATAGGTTGGGTCATTTCCATGGTCCGCAGTAATCAAAAGAAGATCATTCTCTCTCATGGCTGCGATAATTTCAGGCAAGCGTTCATCAAACTCATGCAAGCAATCACGGTAACCATGAGCATTGCGGCGGTGACCGTAAAGAGCATCAAAGTCAACCAAGTTTGTGAATGAGAATCCTTTTTCAAACTCAGCAAGACCCATGGTCTTCAATAGTGTATCAATTCCGTGGCTGTTTGACTTGTTGTGACCCATATCATGGTTGATACCCGCACCGTTAAAGATATCATTGATTTTACCAACAGCATAAGTATCGATACCTGCTTCATTGAGTTTATCCAAAACAGTTGGTGCAAATGGAGATACGGCCAAGTCACGACGGTTTGCTGTACGAGTAAAGTTACCTGGCTCACCAACATATGGACGAGCAATGATGCGACCTAGAAGGGCTGGGCGCTCAAGGGTAATCGAACGAGCGTATTCACAGATACGATACAATTCATCCAGAGGAATGATGTCTTCGTGGGCAGCAATTTGCAAGACTGGGTCAGCTGAAGTATAGATAATCAACTCCCCAGTTTCCATTTGACGGGGTCCAAAATCATCGATAACAGCCGTTCCTGAGTAAGGTTTGTTAGCTTCACGAATAACCTTTCGTCCTGAGAATTCTTCAATTTTTGTCAAGATTTCTTCTGGGAATCCATTCCAGAAAGTATCGAAAGGTTCTGTAATGTTAAGGCCCATGATTTCCCAGTGTCCAGTCATGGTATCCTTACCAAGGGATACTTCTTCCAATTTTGTTGCATATCCTGTTGGATTGCTTTCAGCTGGAACAGTCTTAAGAGGAGTTTCTCGAGGAATATTTCCCAGTCCGATTTTAGCCATGTTTGGGACATTCAAACCAACTGCTTTTGAAATGTGTCCCAGTGTGTCAGAAGCTCCATCTGGAACCCCTGCATTGACAAAGTTATTAGCATCTGGTGCAGCACCGATTCCTACAGAATCCAGTACCACCAAGTGAATACGATTAAATTTTGACATAGTGTATCTCCTTATTATTTTAGTTATCTTGCTTTTGTTGAAGTTAAAATCTGAACCCCGTCTCGTCCAGCAACGATGACCTTATCCACCATTTGGTTGAATAAGCCATGCTCCACGACACCAACGATATGGTCCAATTCTTGTCCGAAAGTAATTGGATCTTCAATGACATCCAAGGCAAGGTCAATGATAAAATTCTGCATATCGGTCACAAAACGTTGGCCATCTTTTTCACGGAAACTTGGTTTGTAGCCAGCTCGCTCAAAACGACGAAAGACCTGTTCTGCGCCATACTGAACCACTTCTACTGGCAATTTAAAAGCACCCAGTTTGTCGACCAGCTTGCTTTCATCCACTACCCAAATATATTCTTTTGAGGGCGTTGCGACCACCTTTTCCATCAGAAGGGCACCACCACCACCTTTGATTCCATTAAACTGACTATCCACTTCATCCGCCCCGTCGACTGTCACATCGACAAAGTCTACTTGGTCAATAGACTTGAGCGGGATACTAAGCCCTTCAGCCTGTTTACTAGTCACACTAGAAGTCGTTACAGCTGTAATCTGCAACCCTTCTTCCTTAATACGACGACCGATTTCTTCGACAAAATAATAGGCAGTAGAACCCGTTCCCAGTCCGACAACCATGCCATCCTTGACAAACTCAGCAGCCTTGATACCTGCCATTTTCTTCAGATTTTCCACTCAAACACCTCCATTAAAGAGCTATTTTTATTATAACATGTATCCTTTTTTATTTCATGGATACACTAGAAAAACCCGAACATTTTTATTTTTATGTCCACCTTGTTTTGGTAGTTAGAATCTTAGATATGAGAACTTGTAGATAAAACAGGTCCTAACCAAAAGCAGCAACAGTTGATTTTTTATCATAAAGATGATTAAATAGTTAAGTACAGAAAAGGAGAAATAAGATGAACCCATTAGATTTGTTTAACCAAGTAAAAGAATTAATCGAAACAAAAGATTTCGAAGCTGCAAAAACATTTGTTGCAGAAAATCAAGAACAGCTTGGAGAATACTTCTCTCAAGCTCAGCAGTTGATTTCTGGTTCTGAAGGTCTAGATGGCCTCGTTGGCAAGATTAAAGGATTTTTCTAAAAATATAAAGTCGCCTGAAACGATCAGGTGCCTTTTTGAGATATTTTTTTCATTATTTTGGGCAGATAAGAGCTGATTTCCGTCGGCAAGACCACATAATGTTCTTGAGATAGTTCTTGGGCTATGGCTGAATGAAGATGGGTTGCCGCTGCCACACGTTCATAGAGACTGGCCTGTCGAAATTGGCCTGCAAATCCTGCGATCATCCCAGCCAGAGTATCTCCCATTCCCCCAGTCGCCTGATAGGGACCGCCAACCTGTAACTGGTAATAATCAGATTGGCCAACTTTCCAAATACGTGTAGCTGGACCTTTCTCCACCAAAATTATGCCTTGAGGGAAAGAAGTCAGGGCACTAGATGTTGTATCTTCGTTTTGCTTTTCAATAGCAATACCAGACAGCTTTTCCCATTCTTTTTGGTGGGGAGTTAGGATAAGCTGGTTAGATGGAAACGACAAACTTGTTCTAGCAAGGATGGTTAAGGCCCCTCCGTCTACAATCAAAATCTGATTCTTTTTTAAGCTAGCAAAGACCTGTTTTACAAGATTTTCTCCAAAAGTATCGTCTCGTAAACCAGGCCCCAGCAAGACAACTTCTGCCTTCTCCAATTGCTCTTTTAATAATTGCTGGTCTTGAAGAGAAAAGGCCATAGCCTCAGGTAAATGACTGTGCAAAGCTGGGATATTTCCCCTATCTGTTCCAACAGTCACCAAACCAGCTCCACTTTTAACAGCTGCCAAAGCAGCCATGATGATAGCACCACCATAAGGATAAGTCCCACCCAGCAACAGCAAACGACCATAGTCTCCTTTATGACTGGTACGAGAACGTTTAATAATGACTTTTTCTAATAATGCTTGCTCAATCACTCTCATCGTTTTTCCTCAACTATCCTTTATCTGATTGTTTTAAAACAACTTGATAGACTTTCTTAGTCCACTCTTCTAAGTCTTCTCCAGCATAGTCAAGATAATGCACCCTATCTTGTATTTTAGTTGGAATAATATTTTCAAATTGGCTCTTATTATGAGTTGGAATAATGCAAATATACAACTCACTTAATAAATTAAGCATGTCCTTAATTTTTACAGCATGGTAACCATCAAAAATATAACCAGGAACTTTAATCAAATCTGTATAGATAAAATGAAAACTTACTCCAGGAATAAACTTGTCTTGTAATTCTTTCTCTGAAGGAGCTCGACCTAATAAACGCTCCATCGCCAATCGATAACCAGAACTTGTATTTGACCACCCTAACATGACATAGTCAAAATAATCTATCGGATCAGATGCAGCATTTCGACTATCCAAAACCAACTCCTCAGCATCTCGCCCAAAGGCTTTCACAGCAGATAAGAGCTGACCTGTTTTAAAGATAGAAATCGCTGCATCTATAGTCGTAGTATGACTACAGTAGTCTGAAGTCACTAACCTCTTATGTAGATCATAAGTCGAGGCTACTCTTTTATCTGTAGGGGTAAATGGTGGCAGAAAGGGATCCTGACAGATGTAATCTAAAATTTCTTTTTTTAAACAAGAATCAGCACACTCAATACTTGTTTGACGTTTATGAAGTTTTTCGTAAGCTATAAATTTAGCAATTTTTTCTAATTCCCACTCTTGAATATTTGGATAATCAATTAGTGCTAAGTAGTATATTCCATCCCATTGTAAACTATATTCCCCATTATAAATTTTTAAAATCATCTAATCACCTCACTCCATTATACAACAAAAAGGAGACGCATACCTCCTTTTGTAATCTTACTTTTAAAATTTTCTATCCAATGTCCGGAGTACTGCTTGATAAGTTTGCTCCATCAGCATAGTAATGGTCATAGGACCTACACCTCCAGGAACTGGCGTAATATGGCTAGCAAGTGGGGCAACTGCCTCATAATCCACATCCCCGCAGAGCTTGCCATTTTCATCGCGGTTCATCCCAACGTCAATGACTACCGCACCTGGTTTGACAAAGTCAGGAGTCACAAACTTGGCACGACCAATTGCTACTACGAGAATATCCGCTTTTGCAGCAACCTTAGCGAGATTATGGGTGCGTGAGTGGGTCAAGGTCACTGTTGCATTTTTTGCCAAAAGAAGCTGGGCCATAGGTTTTCCAACAATGTTTGAACGACCGATGACGACCGCATTTTTACCTTCCAAGTCAATGCCATATTCATGGAACATTTCCATAATTCCTGCAGGTGTAGATGGAATCATGACTGGATGACCAGACCAAAGGCGTCCCATATTTAGAGGATGGAAACCATCCACATCCTTTTCTGGGTCAATAGCCAATAGAACCGCCTCTTCATCAATGTGTTTTGGTAAAGGCAACTGAACCAAAATCCCATGCCAAGCTGGATCTTGATTGTATTTGGCAATCAAGTCTAACAATTCCGCTTGGGTAATGGTCTCTGGAACTCGCACAACTTCGCTACGGAAACCAGCCGCAAGGGCTGACCTCTCCTTGTTGCGAACATAGACTTGGCTGGCAGGGTTGTCCCCAACCAAAATCACTACCAAACCAGGTACTAGCCCCGTTTCTTCCTTTAATCTTGCAGTCTTTTCAGCCAGCTGTCCTTGTAACTTAGCTGCTAGAGCCTTCCCATCAATAATCTGTGTCATATCACTTCTCTTTTCTTTCAAATATCTTCCATTATACCAAAAACTACTGCTCCCCTCTAACACTTCTTTCCTAGGCTACCCTATAGTTTCAAACTATAAGAAAAAGCTCGGGTCGAGCTTTTCATTAATCTATATTTTATATGTAAAGTTGGCTACAAATAGCTAAACAAAGCTAACTTATAAAACCTTACTCAAGAAATCTTTAGTCCGTTGTTCTTGGGTTTGTTCAAAAATCTGTTCAGGTGTTCCGTCTTCAACAACCACACCTTCTGCCATAAAGATAACACGGTCTGCCACCTCACGAGCAAATCCCATCTCATGTGTTACGATAACCATAGTCATTCCTGACTTGGCAAGATCTTGCATAACAGCCAGAACTTCTCCAACCATCTCAGGGTCCAAAGCTGAAGTTGGCTCGTCAAAGAGCAAAACATCTGGTTCCATAGCTAAACCACGCGCGATGGCAATCCGCTGTTGCTGTCCACCTGACAAACTCTGTGGATAAGCAGTTGCCTTATCTGGTAAACCAACTTTTTCCAAAAGTTCCTGAGCTCTCTTCTCTGCAACTTCCTTACTTTCACCTTTGGTCTTGATAGGAGACAAGGTGATATTTTCCATCACAGTCATATTAGGAAAGAGATTAAATTGTTGGAAAACCATGCCCATCTTCTCACGCATAGCAAACAGGTCATTCTTCTTGTCCGTAATATCAACTCCCTCAAAGATAACCTTCCCTTTTGTTGCTTCTTCCAACAAATTCATAGAGCGAAGCAAGGTAGATTTCCCGCTACCTGAAGGACCAATGATAACGACAACTTCTCCTCTTTTAATCTCGAGGTTGATGCCCTTCAATACTTCATTCTTTCCAAAGGATTTATGTAAATTTTCAATTTTTATCAAGGTGTCTGTCATTATTTTTTATCTCCTTGTCCCATACGTTTTTCAAAAGCTTTCAAGGCTACTGTCAAAATAGAGGTCATAATCAAGTAATAAAAGGCTGCAAATAAAAGTGGTGTTAAAGGTAGATAGGTTGTTGTGGAAACTGTTGTAGCTCCGTTCCACAACTCCATAACCCCAATAGCTGATAAGAGAGAACTATCCTTAATAATAGTGATAAATTCGTTCCCCAATGCTGGCAAAATATTTTTGATTGCTTGTGGCAAAATCACATAGCGCATCGCATTTTTAGGACGAATCCCTAGAGAATAGGCCGCCTCTAACTGACCCTTAGGAACTGCATTAATCCCAGCACGAACAGTCTCAGAAACATAAGCACCACTGTTCATTGAGATAATCAAAATCCCTGGAATCAGACGAGAAAGGTCAACACCTAAAATCCCAACCTGAATAGTCGGAGCATTGATGTGCATAAGGGCAAAGGCAATCATAATCTGAACCATCATCGGTGTCCCACGGAAAATCCAAACGT
>CAUQIK010000043.1:0-6867 GCA_963518035.1 uncultured Streptococcus sp.
CTCCATCACCAAAAGTAGAGGAGCCATCGACTCCAGCACCAAAAGTGGAAGAACCTGCACCACCAGCACCAAAAGCAGATGAGCCAGTGGGACCAGCGCCAAAAGCAGAAGAATCAGCGGCATCAGCACCGAAAGACGATGAATCAGGTTCTTCAGTTGAATCTCCATCAACAGGCAATCATTCAGACGAGTCAGGAACACCATCTGAAACTCCTACAGGTGACTCAACTTCGTCACTGGACGCTTCAGGCGAGCCCAATTTAACTGAACAGCCAGCTGGAGAATCAGGTAAATCTGAAACAACGTCAGAACCTTCTAATACTCCATCTGCGGAAGCTACAAATGATTCAGGGAATGCAGCAACATCAAGTCCGGTAACAGATGGTACTACTTCAAACACAGGGACTACAGAACAACCTGAAACTCCAGCTTCAAAACCAGAAGTAACAACACCCAAAGAGGATAAACTACCAACTAATCAAACTGGAGATACATCAAATCCAGTAGATTCAAAGGATGAAACATCAAATCCGGCTCCGGCACCCAAAGAAGATACTCCGTCTGAAGAAGTAGCACCTAAAGATGAAAAACTTGAGGAATCAAAAAAAGATGGAAAAGAAATTATTGAAAAAATTGCAGCTTCAAAACATAGTGAAATTGAAAAAGTTAAAGATGAAGCAGAAAAAACAAAATTAAAAGAAAAATTAAATGAATTAAAAGAAGAAGCATTAGCAGCAATAAATAATGCTAAAGATCACGATGCTGCTGTAGCTGTTGCGGATGAGTATCAAAGTAAAATTGATGAAATTGATGTTCCAGGTGAAGAATTACCAGCACCAAACTACAATAAAGATAATTTAACAAATGGTCGTAATGAAGGTACTACTATTGACAATGGAAGCACAGCGATAGGACATGGATCAGGTGAAGCTCCAACACAACCTTCTTCAACTTCAGAAGGGGCTTCAAGTTTTAGAAATGCCCCATCGGTTCAAGCAAGAGCAAGAAGAGTGGCACGTTCAACATCAGAACCAGATGGAACTGTAAATATTAGCTATAACTTCGCTGGAATGCCAGATATTCATGGCCTCCTATCTGATCCGGGAGAAAATAACACTGTCACAATTCCTGCAGGAACGAGTGAAGCACAGGCAAAAGAGCTAGTAAAAGAAAAAATTCAAGCCAAGATAAAAGACCTAGCTGCTAGAGGGTATTATGTGAAAAATGACATTATTTTTGAACAAGATACTACTGTGAAAAATTATAACTACGTTGTTACATTCACTAAGGAGACTACAGGAACTTCAGGTTTCAGAATGGCTCCAGCAGTTCAACCACGTGCTAGCAGAAATCGTAGAAGTCTAGAACAGCCAGCTCCTCAAAAGGTCAAAGTAAATGTATTTTATAACTTTGATAAAATGAAAGATATTGCAGGTTTCCTAGGAGATATCAATGGAACTTCTCTTGAAATTTCGGAAGGTTTATCAAATGAACAGGTTAAAGCAGCTGTCAAGAGCCAAGTTGAAGCTAAGAAAGAAGAGTTGAGCAAACGCGGCTATACTTTCAAAGAGGACTATGTCTATCAATCTAATGGGAAAGATTATAATTACGTTGTAACATTTTCAAAAGCAGCTAAATAATTTTCATTCTATAGAGAGTGAAATGCAAGCAGAGAGAGCGATAGGCTCTCTTTGTTTTATCTAGTGGTCAGTTGATTACAGACAAAAGGCCAGTAAGAGGCTATAATAGAAAATAGAGTAGGTATTTATTCTAATACTCTTCGAAAATCTCTTCAAACCACGTCAGCGTCGCCTTACCGTACTCAAGTACAGCTTGCGGCTAGCTTCCTAGTTTGCTCTTTGATTTTCATTGAGTATAAGAAAAATAAAAAATAGAGAGCAGTTAAAGTATGAAAATTTTAATTGTAGAAGATGAAGAGATGATCCGTGAGGGGGTCAGTGATTATTTGACGGATTGTGGTTATGAAACCATTGAGGCTGCAGATGGGCAAGAAGCTTTAGAAAAATTTTCCAGCTATGAAGTAGCCTTGGTTTTACTGGATATCCAGATGCCCAAACTCAATGGCTTAGAAGTGCTAGCTGAGATTCGCAAAACCAGCCAAGTCCCTGTCTTGATGTTAACAGCCTTTCAGGATGAGGAATACAAGATGAGTGCCTTTTCCTCTCTGGCAGATGGCTATCTGGAAAAACCTTTTTCTCTATCCCTCTTAAAAGTAAGGGTGGACGCGATTTTCAAGCGATACTACGATACAGGACGAATCTTCTCCTATAAGGATACCAAGGTGGACTTTGAGAGCTACAGTGCCAACCTAGCAGGTGAGGAAGTAGCTGTTAATGCTAAAGAGTTGGAAATTCTTGATTATTTGGTTAAAAATGAAGGAAGGGCCTTGACTCGATCTCAGATAATCGATGCGGTCTGGAAAGCGACAGATGAGGTTCCCTTTGACCGTGTCATTGATGTTTATATCAAGGAACTGCGGAAAAAGCTAGACTTGGACTGCATCCTCACTGTGCGCAATGTTGGTTATAAATTGGAGCGAAAATGAAACGAACAGGTTTATTTACAAAGATATTTATCTATACCTTCTCGATATTTAGTGTTCTGGTTATCTGCCTTCATTTAGCAATTTATTTTCTTTTTCCTTCGACTTATCTGAGCCACCGTCAGGAAACCATTGGCCAGAAAGCGACAGCCATTGCCCAGTCCCTAGAAGGGAAAGATAGGCAGAGTATCGAGCAAGTGTTAGACTTGTATTCCCAGACTAGTGATATCAAGGGGGCCGTTAAGGGCGAGATGACCGAGGACAAGTTAGAAGTCAAGGACAGTCTTCCTCTGGATACGGAACGTCAGACAACCTCTCTTTTTATCGAGGAGCGCGAGGTGACAACGCAAGACGGTGGTACCATGACCCTGCAATTTCTAGCTTCCATGGACTTGCAAAAGGAAGCAGAGCAGATCAGTCTCCAATTTCTTCCCTATACTCTGCTGGCATCCTTTCTAATTTCCCTCTTGGTGGCCTACATTTATGCTCGGACCATTGTGGCTCCGATATTGGAAATCAAGCGAGTGACCCGTCGGATGATGGAACTAGATACCCAAGTGCGATTGCGCGTGGATTCCAAGGATGAGATAGGTGATCTTAAGGAACAAATCAATAGCCTCTACCAGCATCTTTTGACTGTCATTGCGGACTTGCATGACAAGAATGAAGCTATTCTCCAGCTGGAAAAGATGAAGGTCGAATTCCTACGAGGGGCTTCTCATGAATTGAAAACACCACTGGCCAGTTTGAAAATTCTGATTGAAAACATGAAAGAGAATATTGGTCGTTATAAGGATAGAGACAACTATCTAGGAGTTGCCTTGGGGATTGTGGATGAGCTTAATCACCATGTTCTGCAGATACTTTCCCTCTCTTCTGTGCAGGAATTACGAGATGATAGGGAAACAATTGACCTCCTCAAGATAACGCAAAGTCTAGTTCAAGATTATGCTTTACTAGCCAAGGAAAGAGAACTTCAAATTGAAAATGGTTTGAACCATCATCAGGCCTATCTAAATCCATCAGTCATGAAGTTGATTCTTTCTAACCTCATCAGCAATGCCATCAAGCATTCTGCTCCAGGTAGTTTGGTTCGTATTGGAGAGAAAGAAGGGGAACTTTTTATAGAAAATAGCTACAGTCCAGAAGAACAAGAAAAACTAGCCCAGTCTTTTTCTGACAATGCTAGTCGCAAGACCAAGGGTTCTGGGATGGGGCTCTTTGTGGTCAAGAGTCTATTAGAACATGAAAAATTACCTTATCGTTTTGAGATGAAGGAGAATCGTTTGACTTTCTTCATAGCTTTTCCAAAAGTCGCCCAAGACTAGGGATAGAAAGGGTTTACATAGATGAAGCTAGAAGAAATTCAATCGAAACTGCGGGAAAAACTAGATTTTTTTGTCAAAAAGTGATAAAATGAACAATGTAAATGGGATGACCCATAAAAATATACAGGAGGCCTGATAAAATGGCAATCGTTTCAGCAGAAAAATTTGTCCAAGCAGCTCGTGACAACGGTTATGCAGTTGGTGGATTTAACACAAACAACCTTGAGTGGACTCAAGCTATCTTGCGCGCAGCAGAAGCTAAAAAAGCTCCAGTTTTGATCCAAACTTCAATGGGTGCTGCTAAATACATGGGTGGTTACAAAGTTGCTCGCAACTTGATCGCTAACCTTGTTGAATCAATGGGTATCACTGTACCAGTAGCTATCCACCTTGACCACGGTCACTACGAAGATGCACTTGAGTGTATCGAAGTTGGTTACACTTCAATCATGTTTGACGGTTCACACCTTCCAGTTGAAGAAAACCTTAAATTGGCTAAAGAAGTTGTTGAAAAAGCACACGCTAAAGGTATCTCAGTAGAAGCTGAAGTTGGTACTATCGGTGGTGAAGAAGACGGTATCATCGGTAAAGGTGAATTGGCTCCAATCGAAGACGCTAAAGCAATGGTTGAAACTGGTATCGACTTCTTGGCAGCTGGTATCGGTAACATCCACGGTCCTTACCCAGCAAACTGGGAAGGTCTTGACCTTGACCACTTGAAGAAATTGACAGAAGCTCTTCCAGGCTTCCCAATCGTATTGCACGGTGGTTCAGGTATTCCTGATGACCAAATCCAAGCAGCTATCAAACTTGGTGTTGCGAAAGTTAACGTTAACACTGAATGCCAAATCGCATTCGCTAACGCAACTCGTAAATTTGCTCGTGACTACGAAGCAAACGAAGCAGAATACGACAAGAAGAAACTCTTCGACCCACGTAAATTCTTGGCTGACGGTGTAAAAGCTATCCAAGCATCAGTTGAAGAACGTATCGACGTATTCGGTTCAGAAGGTAAAGCTTAATCTAGCTGAACAATACATACAGAACCTGCCCATTGGGTGGGTTTTTTTGGTTTATAGAAAAGTTTTTTGTCGTAGAAAAAAAGCAAAAACGACTAGAAGTTTTTGCTTTTTGTTTTATTTTTACGAAATAAATTTTATTTCTTATCTTTTGAGTTCATTAAGACTGAAACATCTGGTGTCCCAAGAATTGCTGCAAGTGGTCCCATGATATTAGAAGCAAGTTTTACAGTAGATGTAGCAGCAATTAATGAAGATACTACACTAATTTTATCTAAATCTATAGACCTATTATCAGACACTGCATTTTTTTCTGATTCATCAAAAAAATTTAGCAACATTTGTACTCTATCAGCTCTGTCTTGATCTGTCATTTTTAAATTTTCAATTTCAAAATCTATTACAGTACGTAATGCAATATAGTGGAGTTTCGTTAATCTATTATTTTGTTTTTCAAGATTACTAATGGTTTGTTTAGTAACTCCTATAAGGTTGCCTAGATCTGAACTTGTCCAATTCAAAATCTCTCGAATAGTTTTTAGGTTATTTTGTAGAATTAATCTTGTATCTTCTGTTGATGGATATTTTTCTTTTAACATGACTTCTTCCTTATAATTTTCTATTTCTATTATAACAAAAAAAATAAAATTTTTAAATTATTGTCTAAGTAAATAATATTTAACAAGACAATTTTTTAAAATAAATTAAAATAATTGACAAGTAAAAAATATTGTACTATACTATTGTTAACTCAATAAGAGGAAATGTAGAATCTAATTTATATAATTATAGGAAAACCATTTATAAAAAGTTAAGAGGAGTGTTTTTATGGATATTCAATTGATTTTTATCTTATTGCTAATTTCTTTGTGTTTCTTTCTATCGGTTAGAAAGAACATAATTACTAAAAAGTTTACGGTTTTTTTGATAAACAATAGAGATCCTGAAATAGATTTCTTAGAGTCTAGTGAATTCAGTGTTTTACAATGTGCAAAAATATTGAACAAAAAATATAAAATTGGATTAATTAATTCATATATTGTGGCTAATTCAATAAAAGTCAGATAAAATTAAAATAAAAAAGGGGAAAGAAATGAAAATTAATACACAAAGAATCAAAGATCAGGCAAATAGTGCATTAAACATTACCATGAAAATATCAAAATCTGTTGGCAAAAGTATGTCAAAAGGTGGGAGGCAATGTCTAAATTTTGTTGTAAACAATCCTGAATTTATATTAATTATTTTAAGTTTGATGACTAATAAGAATATTCTTAATC
Organism: uncultured Streptococcus sp.; assembly: GCA_963518035.1. GTDB lineage: Bacteria > Bacillota > Bacilli > Lactobacillales > Streptococcaceae > Streptococcus. Next base: position 6,191 of record CAUQIK010000043.1, read on the forward strand.
AAAGACGGATTAATGAATTGGAAGATACAGAGCAAGACAGATCACTAGATGATTCAATCTTTTCTGAACTGCTACAAGAAGAACAAGCTATTAATCATATTTATCCTGATGAAAGAAAATCTCCTTGTGTACATTTATATCATCTAGGCGAAAATACTTTTGTAAGAGGAGGAACAGAAATAGAAAAAGAGGAATTCCGTAAAGAGAATAACTTGTAGTTTTACACTCTATATTTGATTGAAACATAATTTAAAAAGGACAAAGAGAGGTAATTATATGTCAAAATTATATACATGTGAAGAATGTGATGGAGAGTTCACTAAGAGAGAGCTTAATTGAGAAGGTAGCGATCATATTGATGGAGTTTACTATTGCAAAGACTGCTTTCGTTTTCTAGAACAATGTGGGATTGATGCGATGGTTCCTGATGGATTTGGATACGATGATTATGGTAATTGGGATCCAGAACGTTTAGGTTTTTAGATTTTTATGGGTTTTAACATACTAAATTAGAAATATTTTACTTTATATCTATCCTGCCCATTGGGTGGGTTTTTTTGCGTGTTTTCAGAAAACTATTAAGCTATAAATTTTTGATTAAAAGTATTATTTTAAGAGAAACATTTTCAATTTCATAAACTTTAAGCAAACGCTTGCATTCTAGTTTTTATTGGACT
>CAUQIK010000044.1:0-6609 GCA_963518035.1 uncultured Streptococcus sp.
GACGTTATCAAACGTCAGACAAGTCGTTTTCAGTATCAGGACCTAGTCCAGCAGATTATGAAAGACCCAGATGTAGCGGCTTTTATCCAGAAAGAATCCCTCAGCCCAGAGGAGTTGAATCGTAGCATCTCCAAGTTCAACCAATATATCACAGAACGGGACAAGTTTCTTCGTGGGGATGCGGACTATATAGCGCGTGGCTACAAGCCCATCTTGGTTATGAATCACGGATATGCGGATGTGTCTTATGAAGAAACACCAGAACTAATCGCAGCTGAAAAAGAGGCGGCAATCAAGAATCGTCTCAAGTTGATCAATCTACCAGCAAGTCTCAAGAGAGCGAAGTTGGCTCAGATTGACCTGGATGATCTAGGACGCTTGCCAATTTTTGAGAGACTCTATGCCTTTGTTGACCTTTACCCTAGTATCCGAAAAGGCCTCTATCTCTACGGAGATTTTGGTGTTGGTAAGAGTTTCATGATGGCAGCCTTAGCTCATGACCTATCTGAAAAACGTGGGGCATCAACGACGATTATCCACTATCCAAGCTTTGTCATTGATGTGAAAAATGCCATCGGTGAAGGCTCTGTGAAGACCTTGGTGGATGACATCAAGTTAGCAGAAGTCTTGGTCTTGGATGATATTGGTGCAGAGCAGTCAACACCTTGGGTGCGTGATGAGATTCTCCAAGTTATTCTCCAGTATCGTATGCAGGAAGATTTGCCGACCTTCTTTACTTCCAACTTTAATTTCCAAGATTTGGAAAAACATTTTGCCAAAGGAAAGAATGGAAATGACGAGACTTGGGAAGCTAGACGGGTCATGGAACGAATCCGTTATTTGGCTGAGGAGACAAGACTAGAAGGAGAAAATCGCCGATGACAGAAACCATTAAACTGATGAAAGCTCATACTTCAGTTCGTCGCTTTAAGGAGCAAGAAATTCCTCAGGCAGACTTGGAAGAGATTTTGACTGCTGGACAAATGGCGTCATCTTGGAAAAATTTCCAATCCTACTCTGTGATTCTTGTGCGCAGTCAAGAGAAGAAAAATGCCTTATATGAACTGGTTCCTCAGGAAGCCATTCGCCAGTCAGCTGCCTTTTTGCTCTTTGTCGGTGACTTGAACCGAGCTGAAAAGGGAGCAAGTCTTCATACAGACACTTTCCAACCCCAAGGAGTGGAAGGTCTCCTCATCACGTCTGTGGACGCTGCGCTTGCTGGGCAAAATACCTTGCTTGCAGCAGAGAGTCTGGGATATGGTGGTGTTATCATCGGTTTGGTCCGTTATAAGTCAGAAGAAGTGGCAAAGCTTTTTAACCTGCCTGACTATACCTACCCTGTTTTTGGGATTGCCCTTGGCGTGCCAGATCAACAACACGATGTCAAACCAAGATTACCTTTGAGCCAAGTGGTATTTGAAGAAGAATACCAAGAACAGCCAGTAGCGGCGATTTTGGACTATGACAAAGTACAGGCAGACTATGCTGGTGCGCGTGCGACGACCTCTTGGAGTCAACGTTTGGCAGAGCAGTTTGGTCAAGCCGAACCTAGTTCAACTCGGAAGAATCTAGAACAGAAAAAGTTATTGTAGAAAGTGAGAAAACATGGCCTTACCAACTATTGCCATTGTGGGACGTCCCAATGTTGGGAAATCAACCCTATTTAATCGGATCGCTGGTGAGCGGATCTCAATCGTAGAAGATGTCGAGGGTGTGACACGTGACCGTATCTATGCAACGGGTGAGTGGCTCAATCGTTCCTTTAGTATGATTGATACGGGAGGGATTGACGATGTCGATGCTCCCTTCATGGAACAAATCAAGCACCAGGCAGAAATTGCCATGGAAGAAGCCGATGTCATTGTTTTTGTGGTGTCTGGGAAAGAAGGAATCACAGATGCAGATGAGTACGTAGCACGTAAACTTTATAAGACCCATAAACCTGTTATCCTAGCGGTTAACAAGGTTGACAACCCTGAGATGCGAAATGATATTTTTGATTTCTATGCGCTAGGATTGGGCGAACCGCTGCCAATTTCGTCTGTCCACGGTATCGGTACGGGTGATGTGCTGGATGCTATTGTGGAGAATCTACCACACGAAGTTGAAGAAGAAAATCCAGACGTGATTAAATTTAGCTTGATTGGCCGTCCTAACGTTGGAAAATCAAGTTTGATCAACGCTATTTTGGGAGAAGACCGCGTGATTGCTAGTCCAGTAGCTGGAACAACGCGTGATGCCATTGATACCCACTTTACAGATACGGATGGACAAGAGTTTACCATGATTGATACAGCTGGTATGCGTAAATCAGGTAAAGTCTATGAAAATACGGAGAAATATTCTGTCATGCGTGCCATGCGTGCCATTGACCGTTCTGACGTGGTCTTGATGGTCCTCAATGCCGAAGAAGGTATCCGTGAGTACGACAAGCGTATTGCAGGTTTTGCCCACGAAGCAGGTAAAGGGATGATCATCGTGGTCAATAAGTGGGATACTCTTGAGAAAGACAACCACACCATGAAAAAATGGGAAGAGGATATCCGTGAGCAGTTCCAATATCTGCCTTATGCGCCGATTGTCTTTGTTTCAGCTTTGACCAAGCAACGTCTCCATAAACTGCCTGAGATGATCAAGCAAATTAGCGAGAGTCAAAACACCCGTATCCCATCGGCAGTCTTGAACGATGTGATTATGGATGCCATTGCTATCAATCCAACACCGACAGACAAAGGAAAACGCCTCAAGATTTTCTACGCAACCCAAGTGGCAACCAAGCCACCAACCTTTGTCATCTTTGTCAATGAAGAAGAACTCATGCACTTCTCTTACTTGCGTTTCTTGGAAAATCAAATCCGCAAGGCCTTTGTCTTTGAGGGAACACCGATTCACTTGATTGCGAGAAAACGCAAGTAAACCTTGCTTGTTTTTCTACAAAAATAAACTAAAAGAAGACTTCATAGTCTTCTTTTTTCTATACTAAAAGGGGAGAAAAGAACCTGCCAAATTGGGGGAGAATCTGTCATCAAATTTCAATCATTTTCCTAGATTTTGTAATCTATTTGTAATGAAAATGCACTTTCTTTGTAAAAATCAAAATGCTATAATTCCTTAAATCAATTTTCCTTTATCAGGGAGGTTATTATGAAAAAAAGCAGATTATTTAAACATAGTTTGTTGGTTCGCTTGCTTGGGTTGCTGATGGTCTTTCTCTTCTTGTCAGCATTCACAGCACCTGAAAAACCTGAGTACGGGATCTATGACCCGGATCATTATTTAACGGATGAGACTATAAGTCAGATTCGGGAATTGAATAATGTAAATAGTAAAAAATCGGAAAAATTCCAGATGGGTGTTTACGTTGTGAAAAGCCTAGATGGAGAAACAATCGAGACTGTAGCCAATGAAACAGCTAGAGCTTGGAAGATTGGCTACTTGGGAGACAACAACGGCGCCTTGATTGTGGTCGCTGTTGAGGATAGAAAATCACGGATTGAAACCAGTAATAATGTGGCCAGTAAAATCACAGACTATCAGACTCACAGGTTCTTGACAACAGCACGTCCTTACTTTAAAAATGGTGACTATAACAAGGGTGTTCTCTCAATAGTCAATAATCTCAACTACATGTTCTATAGTGGATCGAGTACGACTTCTTCAAGTTCTAGAAGTAGTTACGACTATACCACCAACTCTAGTCGCTTAAGGGAACTTGAAAGGTATGCTGGTGAGAGTAGTTCTTCGAGACGGCATCGAAAAAGCAGTTCGAGCGACGGAGTTATCGTATTTGGAGTTCTCATTTACTTCATCGTGATGATTATCGGATTTCTATTTGGTGGTCGTGGTTCACGTGGAGATGATTCTGGCGGTGGCTGGTGGGGCGGTGACTCATCAGACTCAGGTTCCTCTTGGTCTGATTCGGGCTCCTCTTGGTCTGACTCAGGCTCCGACTCATCTGGAGGCTGGGACGGCGGTGGCTTTGATGGCGGTGGTTCGTCTGATGACTGGTGAGTGATCATATATTGCTCAAACCGATTTCTCCATACAGTAAGGTGACTCCTTTGCAAGAGTTCACTCCTTAATTAAAAATAAAAACAAAGTTTGGGAAATTGATTTAAAATCTGAGTATTTTCTCAGAAAAGTTGATAAAAGAAAGTGTTAAGGTTTTGATATGAAACAAAATAAAGTAATTCTCTCAATAGTAGCGATTTTCTTTGGACTACTAGTTCTGGGAAGTTGTTCCGCAGTGACGACCTATAATGGTCTGGTTGGTGAACAGACTAAAGTGGAGCAGGCTCAGGCCGATGTCTCGACAGCCCTCCAACGTCGTTCGGACTTGATTGGTAACTTGGTGGAGTCCGTTAAAGGACAAATGAATCATGAAACCGAAGTCTTTACCAAAATTGCTGATGCTAGAGCTAAAATCGGTAGTAGCTCAGTAACTTCGGAAGAAAACCAAAAGGCTCAGGGAGAGTTGAGCTCAGCTCTTTCCCGCTTGATTTCCTTAACGGAGAATTATCCAGAACTCAAGAGCAATCAAAATGTTGAGCAACTAATGGTCGAACTTTCAGGCAGTGAAAATCGTATTTTTGTAGCACGCAAGGACTATAATAAGGTTGCAGCTGAGTACAATCAAAAGTTGAGAAGTTTTCCAACCGTGCTTTTTGCGAATATGATGAACTTCAAAGAAGCTGAAACCTTTAAAGAAACAGAAGAAGCCAAGACAGTTCCTAAGGTCGATTTTGGAACATCTTCATCAAGTCAATAAAGTGAATCAGCCTATGAATAAAGGAATTTCTCTAGTATGACTAGTGATTTCAAACCGAACCTGGAAAGCTTTTTCCAGGTTTTTTTGGTATAATAAAAGGGAAGAGACAGTGACTGAAATGGAGGTTTGCTATGGAGAGGACAAAAGCCTTTCTTGAAGCGCACTACAAGAGATATATCCTTATGATTTGCCTTCTCTGGTTCCTCATGTTTTTCCTTCCTTGGGATTGGCAAATAGGAGGAGTTTCAATTTATTATTTCGTTATGAAAAAACTCTTTATGGTTTTTGGAGTTTTATCCATCCTATACTCGGTCCTGATTAAAAATTTCAGTCTTCTCATCTTTGGAATTATCTTTTGCTTGGCCTTCTGGATCAATCTCTTTTGGTATTTTGGGATATTGCCTGTATTCTTGGGAAATTAAACATTAACAAATGAAGGACTAGACTAGCTTCTAGTCCTTTTTTCTTCCTTATTAAAATAGTTGGAGATATAAAAATAATTTTGTTGACGGGCTGTCTGTATGATATAATAAGTCCCGTAAAATGAAGATTAAGGGATTTGAAAAATGGCTAAAAAAGTAAAAGATTATTATGACTTGGCTTATGCTAGGGATTTGAGTCGACGGTTGAAAGAAGCGTCCCCTACATTTGATGGACAAAAGTTTAGGCTCTTGTTAGAAAAAGACTTGGAAAATTTGGAGTTTAGCCAGCGTCAAGAACTCTTGGCTAAAAGTATCAAAGATTGCCTCCCCCTATCTTATGAGGACTCTCTCAAGGTTTTTGAGAAAATTTTGGGTCCTGAGTTAGAGGGTGGTTTAGGTATGTTCTCAGAAGGATATTGGCTTTGGCCAATCGGAAAATATGTAGAGCTATATGGAGACAAGGAATTTGAATTGAGCGCGGCCTTTAGTAAGGAACTAACCAAGCGATTTACTGGAGAATTTTCTATGAGGCCCTTGCTGGCTCGCTATCCTAAGGCTACAATGACTTTGCTGTTAGAATGGAGTCAGGATGAAAATTTGCGCGTTCGCAGACTTGCCAGCGAATGTATGCGTATCCGTCTGCCTTGGGCTAAGAGACAAACCGTGGTATTGGATTATTTTGAGGATTTCACCACTATTCTGACCAATCTAAAAGATGATAGAGATAAGTCTATTCAAAAAAGTGTAGCCAATAATCTAAATGATTTGTACAAGGAAGACCCTGATAAGTTTGAAAAGATTCTTCAAACTTGGCAAAAGGAGGAGCTAAGTCCAAGTTGTGCTTGGATCATCAAGCATGCATCTCGAACAAAAAACAAAAAGGTAGCCACAGAAGATTGATGCAAAAAAAGCTGAATTTTGACTGGCCTTTTCCGTTGTAAATTAAGGATTCTTTCTTGAAAAATAATGGTAAATATGCTAAAATTAAAAGAACATTCTAAAATATTCAGAATAAAAAGTAAGGAAAATCATGGCTAATATTTTAAAAACGATTATTGAAAATGATAAAGGAGAACTTCGTCGTCTGGAAAAGATGGCTGATAAGGTTCTTAACTATGAGAGCCAAATGGCTGCAATGTCAGACGAAGAACTAAAAGCGAAAACTGACGAATTTAAAGAACGATACAACAAGGGTGAATCACTTGATTCATTGCTATATGAGGCTTTTGCGGTAGTTCGTGAAGCTGCAAAACGTGTCCTTGGGCTCTTCCCTTATAAGGTTCAGGTTATGGGTGGGATTGTTCTTCACCATGGTGACGTTCCAGAGATGCGTACTGGTGAAGGGAAGACCTTGACAGCGACTATGCCAGTGTACCTCAATGCCCTTGCAGGTAAAGGGGTTCACGTAGTTACAGTCAA
>CAUQIK010000045.1:0-6536 GCA_963518035.1 uncultured Streptococcus sp.
CTAGTTTGCGAGAGTCTGTTCTCTATTCCATTCATGCTGGTGGCAAGCGTATTCGACCTTTTCTCTTGTTAGAAGTTCTGGAAGCCTTGCAGGTCGCTATTAAACCAGCACATGCGCAGGTGGCTGCTGCCTTGGAAATGATCCATACAGGGAGCTTGATTCATGATGATCTTCCTGCCATGGATGATGATGATTACCGTCGGGGACGGTTGACCAACCACAAGAAATTTGGAGAAGCTATGGCCATTTTGGCAGGAGATGCCTTATTCCTGGACCCCTATGCTTTGATTGCGCAGGCAGATTTGCCAAGTCAGATCAAGGTGGACTTGATTGCTAACTTATCGCTTGCTTCAGGAAGTCTGGGCATGGTAGCAGGCCAGGTTTTAGACATGGAAGGTGAACACCAACATTTGTCTTTGGAAGAACTTCAGACCATTCATGCTAATAAGACTGGAAAATTACTAGCTTATCCCTTCCAAGCTGCTGCTATTATAGCCGAATTGGCTCCTGAGATGCAGGCAAAACTGAAAACTGTAGGTGAATTGATTGGGCTTGCATTTCAGGTCAGAGACGATGTACTGGATGTGACAGCTAGTTTTGAGGAAATCGGCAAGACACCCCAAAAGGATCTACAGGCTGAAAAGTCAACCTATCCTGCCTTGTTGGGCTTGGAAGAGTCCATTGCCTTTTGTAACCAAACCTTGGATCAAGCAAATGAAAAATTGGAAGAAATTGCTCAGCAGGTTCTCTTTGAGATAGAATCGATTGTAGAAGTAGTAGAAAGTTTGAGAATCAATGGCTAAGGAAAGAGTGGATGTACTAGCTTATAAACAGGGCTTGTTTGAAACGCGAGAACAAGCCAAGCGCGGTGTCATGGCTGGTCTAGTCGTAGCAGTCCTGAATGGAGAACGTTTTGATAAACCAGGAGAGAAAATTCCAGATGACACCGAGCTAAAACTCAAGGGGGAGAAACTCAAGTATGTCAGCCGTGGTGGTTTGAAACTGGAGAAGGCCTTGCAGGTCTTTGATTTGTCAGTTGATGGGGCGACCACAATTGATATCGGTGCTTCTACCGGGGGCTTTACAGACGTCATGTTGCAAAATGGTGCTGAACTTGTCTTTGCAGTCGATGTCGGTACCAATCAATTGGCTTGGAAATTACGCCAAGACCCACGAGTTGTCAGCATGGAGCAGTTCAATTTCCGCTATGCTGAAAAGACTGATTTCGAGCAGGAACCGAGCTTTGCCAGCATTGACGTGAGTTTCATTTCCCTTAGTCTGATTCTTCCGGCCTTGCACCGTGTCTTGGCTAATCAAGGTCAGGTTGTGGCTCTGGTTAAGCCCCAATTTGAAGCAGGACGTGAGCAAATTGGGAAAAATGGAATCATTCGAGATGCTAAGGTCCATCAGAATGTCCTTGAATCTGTCACAGCTATGGCAGTAAAGGAAGGCTTTTCAGTCCTTGGTTTGGACTTTTCTCCCATCCAAGGTGGACATGGGAATATTGAGTTTTTAGCGTATTTGAAAAAAGAAGAGTCAGCAAGCAATCAGGTTCTTGCTGAAATTGAAGAAGTAGTAGAGAGGGCGCATAGTCAATTTAAAAATGAATAAAAAAGAGAGACTTGAAAAAATTAGACGATTTGTGACAGATTATCAAATCGGTACACAAGAAGAAATTGTAGAACATTTGAAAGAGGCAGGGATCACTGCCACTCAAGCGACGGTATCCCGAGATATCAAGGAGCTGGGAATTGTCAAAATTCCTTTGAAAGACAACACCTATGTCTACGAATTGCCAAAATCAATCGTAAAAAGTTTGCAACTGGCTGAAGACAATATTGAATCGGCTGAATTGATGGATAAGATGATCAATCTCCAAGTTATTCCAGGAAATACAGCTTTTGTAAAAGCTCAGTTAATCGAGACTTTTGCGGACAAGATTTTTAGCTGTTTGGCTGATGATAGCTCGATTTTAGTCATTGCCAGAAGTGAAAGTCTAGCTGAGGAAATCTTTGAACAAGTAAAAAATTGGTAGGTCTATATGTTACTTGAAATTTCGATAAAAAACTTTGCCATTATTGAGGCTATTTCCCTCAATTTTGAAAAGGGGATGACTGTTCTGACTGGTGAAACGGGTGCAGGGAAGTCGATTATCATTGATGCCATGAATATGATGTTGGGAGCTCGTGCGACGACAGATGTTATTCGTCATGGTGCGCCAAAGGCAGAGATTGAGGGGCTTTTCTCAGTTGAGAATAGTCGCCTTTTGCAGGAAATTTTTGATGAGCAAGGTTTAGAAATGGGTGATGAGATTATCATCCGTCGGGAAATCTTGCAAAATGGTCGGAGTATTAGTCGTGTCAATGGCCAGATGGTTAATCTGTCTGTTTTGCGCTCTATTGGGCAACATCTGGTAGATATTCATGGTCAGCATGACCAAGAGGAGTTAATGCGTCCTCAACTGCATATCCAGATGTTGGATGAATTTGGTGATACAGCCTTTTGGGACTTAAAAGAAACCTATCAAACGAGTTTTGATGCCTACCGAAAAATGCGCAAGCAGGTTCTGGAAGTCAAGAAAAACCAACAGGAACACAAGGCACGTATTGAAATGTTGGAATTTCAAATGGCAGAGATTGAGGCAGCAAACTTGCAAGCAGGTGAAGACTTGACTCTCAATCAAGAGCGAGATAAACTTCTCAATCATAAAAATATTGCGGATACGCTGACCAATGCCTATAGTATGTTGGACAATGAAGACTTTTCAAGTCTGGCCAATGTTCGTTCGGCCATGAATGACATGGAAAGTGTTGAAGAGTACGACCCTGACTACCGTGAAATTTCAAGCTCTCTGTCTGAGACTTACTATGTCTTAGAAGACATTAGCAAACGTCTGGAAGCTATTATTGAGGACCTTGATTTTGACGGCAATCGTCTTATGCAGGTTGAAAATCGTTTGGACCTCCTTCATACTATTACCCGTAAGTATGGTGGAACTGTAGACGATGTCTTGCTTTATTTTGCCAAGATTACGGAAGAATACAATCTTTTGACAGGTAATAACCTTTCGTCTGAGGACATGGAAGCAGAGCTTAAGAAGTTAGAAGTCAATCTTGTCGATTTGGCAGGTCAGCTTTCCTCTGCTCGTCATGACTTGGCCCAGCAGCTCGAAGCAGAGATTAAACAAGAACTGCAAGACCTTTATATGGAAAAAGCCCAGTTTCAGGTTCGTTTTAGCAAGGGCAAATTCAGTCGTGAGGGAAATGAAATGGTTGAGTTTTACATTTCAACCAACCCTGGCGAAGACTTTAAACCCTTGGTCAAGGTTGCATCTGGCGGAGAATTGTCTCGCCTCATGCTAGCCATTAAGTCTGCCTTTTCACGTAAAGAAGGCAAGACTAGCATTGTCTTTGATGAAGTGGATACGGGAGTTTCAGGTCGTGTAGCTCAGGCTATTGCGCAAAAGATTCACAAGATTGGCCAACATGGTCAGGTTCTGGCTATTTCCCATTTGCCACAAGTGATTGCGATTGCGGATTATCAATTCTTTATTGAGAAGATTAGTAATGACCATTCAACAGTTTCGACTGTTCGTCTCTTGACGGTTGAAGAGCGAGTGGAGGAAGTTGCTAAGATGTTGGCAGGTGATGATGTGACGGAAGCAGCCCTGACGCAAGCCAGAGAATTGTTGAGAAACAGGGAGAAATAAGATGACAGACTATTATGTAATTGGAGATGTTCATGGAAAAGCAGGGATGCTAGAAGACCTTCTCAAAACATGGGATGGCCAGACCCAGTTGCTCTTTCTAGGGGACTTGATTGACCGCGGTGAAGATAGTCGCCGTGTTCTAGAGATAGTTAAGGACTTGGTGGACAATCAAGGGGCTATCTGTTTATCAGGAAACCACGAGTATATGTTTCTGACTTGGCTCGATGACCCAGAAGAAAGCTATGACCATTATCGTCGCAATGGTGGAGATACAACTATTAACTCTATCCTAGGTCGTCCCTTGGATGCACCAGTTGATGGAGTTGAGGATGCCAAGCGTGTTGCTACCGAAGCAGCAGACTTGGTCGAATTCATTCGTCAAATGCCTTTTGTGGTAGAGACAGATAAGTATATCTTTGTTCACGCAGGTATTGATTTGACCTTGGATGACTGGCATGAAACTACAGATTATAAAAAAGTCTGGCTTAGAAAACCATTCCACGAAGCAGAAAATCATACTGGAAAAATCATTATCTTTGGCCATACACCGGTTTATGGTTTGTTAAAGCAAGAGCGTGGTACTGCTGAGCTTTGGACTACAGAAGATGGCAAGATTGGGATGGACGGAGGAGCTGTCTATGGTGGTGTCCTTCATGGGATTGTCTTTACTGACCAAGGGATGACAGAACACCACTTTATCGAAAATGACGGCTTTGTTGCTGAAGATTAGTACTCCTAGCAGGGTATGGTCTTGTCAAAATGTCAAAAACAATTTATAATAAATAGATACCCTGAAAGGAAGAGAATCATGAACTTAGAAGAATTGAAAAAACGACAGGAGAAGATCCGTAACTTCTCTATTATCGCCCATATTGACCACGGGAAATCGACTCTAGCAGACCGCATTTTGGAAAAGACAGAGACAGTATCCAGTCGTGAAATGCAAGCTCAACTTTTGGATAGCATGGATCTAGAGCGAGAACGTGGGATTACCATTAAACTCAATGCCATCGAGCTGAATTATACTGCAAAAGATGGGGAAACTTATATTTTCCACTTGATTGACACGCCGGGGCACGTGGACTTTACTTATGAAGTTTCACGTTCGCTAGCTGCCTGTGAGGGAGCGATTTTGGTAGTTGATGCTGCTCAAGGGATTGAGGCTCAAACCCTTGCCAATGTTTATCTAGCCTTGGACAACGATTTGGAAATCATGCCTGTCATTAACAAAATTGACCTACCAGCTGCAGACCCTGAGCGCGTGCGTACAGAGATTGAAGATGTCATTGGTTTGGATGCCAGCGAAGCAGTCTTAGCATCAGCTAAAGCTGGTATTGGTATCGAAGAAATTCTAGAGCAAATTGTAGAAAAAGTACCAGCACCAACGGGTGATGTGACAGCGCCACTTAAGGCCTTGATTTTCGACTCGGTTTACGATGCTTACCGTGGGGTTATCCTCCAAGTGCGTGTCATGGATGGGGTTGTCAAACCTGGCGATAAGATTCAGCTTATGAGCAATGGCAAGACCTTTGATGTTACGGAAGTCGGTATTTTTACACCCAAAGCAGTTGGTCGTGATTTTCTTGCGACTGGTGATGTTGGTTATATTGCGGCTTCTATCAAGACTGTTCAGGATACTCGTGTGGGTGATACAGTTACTTTGGCAACCAATCCTGCAGCAGAGCCATTACATGGCTACAAGCAGATGAATCCTATGGTCTTTGCGGGGCTATATCCTATCGAGTCAAACAAGTACAATGACCTACGTGAAGCCCTTGAAAAATTGCAACTAAATGATGCTAGTCTCCAATTTGAACCAGAAACATCTCAGGCACTTGGATTTGGTTTCCGTTGTGGATTTCTTGGACTTCTCCATATGGATGTTATCCAAGAACGTTTGGAACGTGAGTTCAACATCGACCTCATCATGACAGCTCCATCCGTTATCTATAAGGTTAATTTGACCGATGGTGAGTCTATGGATGTGTCAAATCCATCTGAGTTCCCAGATCCTACCAAGATTGCGACCATTGAAGAGCCTTATGTTAAGGCGCAAATCATGGTGCCGCAAGAGTTTGTTGGAGCAGTCATGGAATTAGCTCAGCGCAAGCGTGGGGACTTTGTGACGATGGACTATATTGATGATAACCGTGTCAATGTTATCTACCAAATTCCTCTTGCTGAAATTGTCTTTGACTTCTTTGATAAACTTAAGTCTTCGACACGTGGTTATGCAAGCTTTGACTACGAATTGTCAGAGTATCGCCCATCTAAGCTGGTCAAAATGGACATCCTTCTCAATGGAGACAAGGTGGATGCCCTCAGCTTTATCGTTCACAAGGACTTTGCCTACGAACGTGGAAAACTCATCGTTGATAAACTTAAGAAAATTATCCCTCGTCAACAATTTGAAGTACCAATTCAAGCAGCTATTGGACACAAGATTGTGGCTCGTACTGATATCAAGGCCCTTCGTAAGAACGTACTTGCTAAATGTTATGGTGGTGACGTTTCTCGTAAGCGTAAACTGCTTGAAAAACAAAAAGTTGGTAAGAAACGCATGAAAGCTATCGGATCAGTAGAAGTTCCACAAGAAGCCTTCCTTAGCGTCTTGAGCATGGATGAAGAATAAGTTATCATAATTATTTTTCTTGTTCATAGGAAATTTACATAAGAATCAATAGTAAAACAGGCTTAAATAGGCCTGTTTTTTTGCATTTATAATAGGATTAAATCATCCAAAGTGTTTGTTTTAAATGTTTGTTTTGGTTGTAAAGATAAAAAATAAACAAAATAATCAAAAAAAGGACAAAAAACAACAAAAAAT
>CAUQIK010000046.1:0-6381 GCA_963518035.1 uncultured Streptococcus sp.
ACTGAGCTGATATTATCTTGTTGGAAAATACCAAAGATACTACGAACACCTGCATTTGCAAGACTGGAAAGGGGGAAGTCAATCAAACGGTATTTTCCACCGAAAGGCAAGCTAGCTACCGGACGGTGTTCTGTTAACGTTGACATATCATGAAAACCAACTGTGTTTCCCAAAATGGCTGAATATTTATCAATCTTCATCTGTTGCTACCCCCACTACTTCATTGTATCCTACTACTTGTACTTCGTCAGTTCCGTCAATTTCTACGCCGTCAGCAATAATGGCACCCTCACCGATAATAGCACGAGTAATCTTTGCTCCATGGCCAATAATAGCCCCACTCATGATGACAGAATCAACGACCTCGGCACCTTCACGTACTTGTGCTTCTGTTGAAAGAATCGAACGTTTAACAGTTCCATCTACAAAACAGCCATCCACAACCAATGAATCTTCAACGTGTGCATGCGCACCAAAGTAGTTTGGTGGTGAAATCAAGTTTCTTGAGTAAATTTTCCACTGACGATTGCGGCTATCCAAGGCGTTTTCTGGCGAAATGTACTCCATATTGGCTTCCCAAAGTGACTCAATCGTACCAACGTCTTTCCAATAGCCATTAAATTCATAAGCATAGACACTTTCACCAGACTCGAGATAGTTAGGGATAACGTTCTTACCGAAGTCTGACATATCCACATTACTCTTTTCAGCAGCAACAAGCATATTGCGAAGTCGTTTCCAGTCGAAAATATAAATCCCCATAGAAGCCTTTGTAGACTTAGGTTGCGCAGGTTTTTCTTCGAATTCAACGATACGGTTATTGGCATCTGTGTTCATGATACCAAAACGGCTAGCTTCTTTGAGAGGTACGTCTAGGACAGCTACTGTCAAACTGGCATTGTTATCCTTATGGGACTGAAGCATATCATCGTAGTCCATCTTGTAGATGTGGTCACCAGAAAGAATCAAAACATACTCAGGATTAACACTGTCGATATAGTCAATGTTTTGGTAGATAGCGTGACTAGTCCCTTCAAACCAACGGTTTCCTTCGCTGGCTGAATAAGGTTGTAAAATAGAGACACCTGTGTTAATACCATCTAGTCCCCAGCTCGAACCATTTCCAATATGGTTGTTCAAAGCGAGAGGTTGGTACTGCGTAATCACACCAACATTATGGATTCCAGAGTTTGCACAGTTGGAAAGAGCAAAGTCAATGATACGGTAGCGCCCACCGAATTGCACTGCCGGTTTGGCAATGCTTTGAGTGAGTTTTCCGAGACGTGTTCCTTGCCCACCCGCAAGGATCAAAGCTAGCATTTCATTCTTCATTTTCTACTCCTTTATAAAGACATGTGAACGTTAAAATCGAAAGAAGGTCGGAAGTCAAACTTTTTTATAAAAATAATAGGAAATCCATTTCTCTTGTGTTTCAAGTCCAATACAAGTACATTCGTTTTTAAAATCTAAAAAATTATAATCAACAGCCCATTATTCTTTTTTCTTAGCTGGTTTCAAACGACGCTTGATCTTCCAGATGCTTGCTCCCATGGCAGGCAAGGTAAAGGTCAAAGTCTGCTCATAATCTTTCCATAAGCCTTCTTGAGTCTGAACTGTTTGATTGTGCTCTTTCCACACACCTCCCCATTCTTCTAATTCTGTATTCCAAACTTCTTCGTAAATACCTGCAACAGGTAAACCAATCGTAAAGTCCTTACGTTCAACTGGTGCCATATTAAAGACACAGACTAACATTTCGTCCTTCTTACCCTTGCGAATAAAGGAAAGGACACTCTGATCTCTATTATCAGCATCGATAATCTCGATACCATCATAACTAGTATCAATTTCCCAAAGACAGCGATGGTCTTTATAAAATTGATTCAGTTGTGAAGTGAAATGCTTCATCTTGGCATTCATCGGATCTTCTAGATTAGACCATTCCAACTGCTCCTCAGACTTCCACTCTAGGAATTGCCCGTACTCACTACCCATGAACAAGAGTTTCTTACCTGGATGACAAATTTGATAGGTGTAGAGGTTGCGCAGACCAGCGAACTGATTGTAGCGATCTCCCCACATCTTATGCATCATACTCTTTTTGCCATGAACAACTTCATCGTGTGAGAAAGGCAAGAGATAGTTTTCATTGAAAACATACATAAAGCTGAAAGTCACCAGATTAAAGTCATACTTACGATAAATCGGATCTTCCTCGTAGAAACGGAGAATGTCGTTCATCCAGCCCATATTCCATTTATAGTCAAATCCAAGGCCGCCCATTTCTTTCATACCAGTAATCTTTGTTGCTGATGAACTTTCTTCTGCAATCATCATGATATCTGGATGAGCTAACTTAATCACTGTGTTCAACCGTTGAAGGAAATAATAACCCTCGTAGTTAAGATTTCCGCCGTCCTTATTTGGAGTCCAAGGAGCATTATCATAATCTAGATACAGCATATTGCTCACTGCATCGACCCGAATACCATCTAAGTGGTAAAAATCAATCCAAAATTTAATACTTGAAATCAGGAAAGATTGGACCTCATTTTTCCCGAGGTCAAAATTCAGAGCACCCCAACCATAGTTATGAGCCTTGTTGTGATCTTGGTATTCAAAAGTTGGTGTACCGTCATAATATGCCAAGGCATCATCATTAATAGTGAAATGACCTGGAACCCAGTCGACGATAACACCGATATTATTTATATGACACTCTTCAACGAAATCTTGAAACTCGTCAGGTGTACCATAGGAATGTTCAAAAGCAAAGTAACCCATAAGTTGATAGCCCCAGCTCAATCCAAGTGGGTGAGCCATTAAAGGCATGAACTCAATATGTGTATAGTTCATCTCAACTAAGTATGGAATCAACTCGTCTTTCAGTTGCGAAAAAGTATAGGGACTACCATCTGGATTTCTCTTCCAAGATCCTGCATGGGCTTCATATATATTAACTGGTCTCTCGAAAAATCCCAGACGTTTGCGACGTGCTAACCAAAGGCCATCTTTCCATTTCTTTTCACGGATATTGGTCAAAACAGCTCCTGTACCCGGTCTAGCTTCAAAATAAACTGCCAATGGATCGATCTTCATAATCTGGTGACCATTTGCACGCGTGATATGATATTTATAAATCTGACCATCCTGAGCTTGACTCGTAAAGACTTCCCAAACACCTGCTTCATTACGAACCATGGGAATCTGATTCTCAACCCAATCGGTAAAATCACCAACTAAATGAACTGCTTGTGCATTTGGGGCCCAAACCCTAAAGGTATAGCCTATTTCTCCGTTTTTCTCCTCTCTATGCGCTCCTAAATAATGCTGGAGGTGAAAGTTCTCACCTGTAGTAAAGGTTCTTAATGCTTCTTGATTATTCATTCAATCCCCTTTCTTTTGTAAGCGTTTTCTATAATTCTATTATACACTCTTTTAAGGTAACTTTCAAGTAATTTACGAAGGAAATCATATTTTTTTATGAAAGCCTTCAAAAAATTACCTAGCATTTTAAAAAAGATATCCAGAAAATAGAACACGAAACAATTTCCATATATTTTTTTATTATAATACCAGAATATTCGTTTTTTATCAATTTTAAACTGCATTTTTTTGAAAAAAATAAAATCAGGAAGTCGTTTTCCTGATTTTATAAATTATTTCACATCAAAAACAATGGATTTAACATTTGTCATCGCTTCGATACTATATTTAATTCCTTGTACTCCTGCACCAGAACCTTTTACACCAAGGAATGGGAAATTATCTGGTCCACGTTGTGTTTTATTATTAATATGAACGGTACCAACTTCAAGTTTTTCAGCAATTTCAAACGCCTTCTTAAAGTCATTTGTAAAGACTGAAGATTGAAGACCGAATTCTGATTCATTAGCAATTTCAAGTGCTTCATTGGCATCTGCAACTCGAATAATTGGGAGAACAGGTCCAAATGGTTCTTCCCAGGCTAATTTCATATCTCTTGTGACATAATCAAAAAGTCCTGGCCAAATGAGATTATTCTCACGTTTGATTGGGCTGAGCGCTTTGGCTCCTTTTTCCTGAGCATCTTCAATCAATCCCCAGATGAAATCAGCTGAAGCATTATCAATAACTGGCGTGATATCTGTATTGTCAAATGGATCACCGACTGTTAGCTTAGCAACTTCAGCTTGGAGCAATTCTGCCAATCTGTCTGCTACGCTTTCCACAACCAAAACACGTTTGATAGCGGTACAACGCTGACCAGAGTAGCTAAAGGCACCACCTACGATTTGCTTAGCTGCATTTTCTAAATCTGCATCTTCTAAGACAATTGCTGCATCTTTCCCACCAAGTTCAAGCATAATCGGGCGCATACCAGCTAAACGACCAATACGCTCACCAATCGGTGTTGAACCTGTAAAGTTAATGAAGTTCACTTCCTTGTGTTCGATGATGTAGTCTCCGATTTCAGAACCACGTCCAGTGATGGTGTTAAAGACACCTGCTGGGATTCCTGCTTCGTCAAATGCTTTAGCTAGCAAGAGGCCAGAAATAGATCCTTGTGTTGGGGGTTTGAACATAACGACATTTCCTGCAATCAAAGCCGGAGCAATCTTAGATCCAGAAAGGTTGACTGGATAGTTAAATGGTGCAATAGCTAAAACGACACCAACTGGTTCACGACGGACAACGGCTAGTTTATTTTTACTTGCAGCTTCAAAACCGCCACCTTCCATTGCTTGTCCAGTGATACGGAGACCTTCCTCGGCAGCAAAACGAATCAATTCTGCTGTACGTACTACTTCTCCAATGGCTGCTTTAATCCCTTTTGCAACCTCTTTAGCAAGAATGGTACCAATTTTTTCTTTGTCACGTTCCAAAATGTCTGCTGTCTTATGCAAATAGGCTGCACGCTCAACGGGTGCTAAATCACGCCATGCTGGGAGAGCTGCACGCGCAGCTTTCATCGCCTCATCTACTTCAGCCTGACTCATAGCAGGTACTGTACCCAACTTTTCTTGATTGATGGGAGAATAGATGGCAATTTCATTCTCTGATGATTTCCATTTTCCATTCACTAAATTCTGATAATGTGTCAAATTCTCTTCCTCCTGAAAATGATTAAAACTTATTTTATCAAATTTTCAGAAAATTACAACCCCTTTTTGGAAAATATTGATATTTTTTTCACAAACTTGATTCTTCAAATTATTTGAAATTTATTCCTATTAGATATTGGTTTTTCAATAAAAATAAAAAAGGTCTAGAGTTAACTAAACCTTTTTGTAGTATTTACTATGAAAGTACCTTCAAGACTGCAACGCTGATATCATCAATCACATTAGACTCTTGAGAACGACTGTTGGACACAAGCATTTCAAGATTTCCTGCATTTTCAAAGTAGAAGGAGGTTCCCTTGGCATTAAATACCACCAATAAATGCTCTGCAGCACCGTGAATTTCGTAAACAATCCACCCACTATTTTCAGCAGCTGTATGGACGAAGACATGACGATAAACTTCTTCATATGTAGGATAAGAGAAAGCACGCGTTTGTGTTTTTAGACGAATAATCTGACGGATAAATTCAATGCTCTCTTGTCTCTCATTGATTAAATCCCAGTTGACCTGGTTGACACTATCTGGAGCATTATAACTATTCATGGCGCGTTCTCTATCTGCCGGAGTCAGCTCACCATTTTCTCCAGTAGCAAGGAGTTTGGTGCGGCCAAATTCTTGACCCAACTCTATAAAGGACATCCCTTGCATAAGAACGCTCATCGCTGTTGCTGTCTCAACCTGACGCATAATCTTATCTGAACTGTAATCTGGATGAAGGGTTACTAACAAATCATGCAAGTTGTAATTATCATGGGCTTCCACATAGTTAAGAACTTGGTTTGGACTAAGATATGAGCCCAACTCTCGGCTACCAAGAATAGCTTTGGCTACAATCGGTTCTGTAGCTGCACCACTAACAAATCCTGCCTTGATTGAACCATAAACTTCTCCTCCTTTGATGGCATCACGCTGATCATCATTGAAGAATCCAATATTTGGCATCTGGTAGGCATTGTCCTTCTTGGCCTTATCATAAGGCGCAAGACCGATCCCCATATCCCAACCTTCTCCATAGGTGATAATACGTGGATCAACTTCATCAAGTGCCCAACGAATTGCCTGCATGGTTTTGACATCGTGAATTCCCATCAAGTCAAAACGGAAACCGTCAATATTGTATTCTTTCACCCAATAAAGGAGTGAGTCAATCATGTACTTACGGTACATTTCGTGTTCGCTTGCGGTTTCATTTCCAACACCTGTTCCGTTTTGAAAGGTTCCATCTGGATTCATACGATAGTAATAATCAGGAACAGTTGTTTGGAAAGGTGCATC
>CAUQIK010000047.1:0-6376 GCA_963518035.1 uncultured Streptococcus sp.
GGATCGTTTTGAAAATGGTCAGGTCGTATTTAAGGAGGCAGATCTCTAATGCAAACTCAAGAAAAACATTCGCAAGCAGCCATTCTCGGCTTGCAGCACTTACTAGCCATGTACTCAGGGTCCATCCTGGTTCCTATCATGATTGCGACAGCCCTTGGCTATTCGACTGAGCAGTTGACCTACCTGATTTCCACAGATATCTTCATGTGTGGTGTGGCAACCTTCCTCCAACTCCAACTCAACAAATACTTTGGGATTGGACTTCCAGTCGTTCTTGGAGTTGCCTTCCAGTCGGTAGCTCCCTTGATTATGATTGGGCAAAGCCATGGTAGTGGTGCTATGTTTGGTGCCCTTATCGCATCAGGGATTTACGTGGTTCTTGTTTCAGGCATCTTCTCAAAAGTGGCCAATCTCTTCCCATCTATCGTAACAGGATCTGTTATTACCACGATTGGTTTAACCTTGATTCCTGTCGCTATTGGAAATATGGGAAATAACGTTCCAGAGCCAACTGGTCAAAGTCTCTTGCTTGCAGCTATCACTGTTTTGATTATCCTCTTGATTAACATCTTTACCAAAGGATTTATCAAGTCTATCTCTATTTTGATTGGTTTGGTTGTTGGAACTGCCATTGCTGCCAGCATGGGCTTGGTTGATTTCTCTCCTGTTGCGGCAGCACCACTTGTCCATGTCCCAACTCCACTCTACTTTGGGATGCCAACCTTTGAAATCTCATCTATTGTCATGATGTGTATCATCGCAACGGTGTCTATGGTTGAGTCGACTGGTGTTTACCTAGCCTTGTCTGATATCACGAAAGACCCAATCGACAGCACACGCCTTCGCAACGGTTACCGCGCAGAAGGTTTGGCCGTACTTCTCGGAGGAATCTTTAACACCTTCCCTTACACAGGATTTTCACAAAACGTTGGTTTGGTTAAATTATCAGGTATCAAGACTCGCCTACCAATCTACTACGCAGCTGGTTTCCTGGTTCTCCTTGGACTCCTTCCTAAGTTTGGTGCCCTTGCCCAAATCATTCCGAGCCCTGTCCTCGGTGGTGCCATGCTGGTGATGTTTGGTTTTGTATCGATTCAAGGGATGCAAATCCTCGCTCGTGTTGACTTTGCTAACAATGAACATAATTTCCTTATCGCAGCTGTATCCATCGCTGCAGGTGTTGGACTCAACAACAGTAATCTATTTGTCAGCATGCCGACAGCCTTCCAAATGTTCTTCTCAAACGGAATCGTTGTAGCCAGCCTCCTCGCCATTGTCCTCAATGCCGTATTAAATCATAAAAAGAAATAAGAAAAAGTGGTGTACGCCTCTTTTTTATGTTATATCCTTACCTGTCTGTCTTCTGACCGTTGGCCTGTGACAAACATGGTAAATGTTGCCTTGCAGACATTTCTGCCTTCTTGATTGGTGATATCGACATCCACTACACAGGTTGTGCGACCTTGATGGACGCATTCTCCTTTAATGGTCAACACGTCGTCAAGTTTTCCTGCCTTGAGGTAGTTGATAGAGGATTGAAGTGTCACCCCATCAAGCCCCAGCGAGATAACCACCAAACCACTGATTTGGTCACAAAGGGTGAAGAGATAGCCACCATGGGCATTGCCATAGTAGTTGAGCGACGAGTCCACTACTTTGGTCGTCACCACAACGTGACCATCTCTCATTTGTTCTATTTCGTAATTTTCAAAGGCAGATATAGCGTCAAAATGAAAGTCTTTCATCGTTTCCTCCTGATATTTCAAACGACACTATGATACTACTTTTTATAGGACTGTGCAAGGAGAAAGCTCCTAGTCTGGCAAAATTCCGACCTGTTCCACAAAGCGCATAAAGGCTGTCTGTCCTTGTTCCGTCTGCTTGTAAACTCCAGCATCCTCCAGAACACGCGCAAAGATAATACCCACAGAGTCCTTGACGATTTCAAGGGCTTTTTCTTTATCCGCTAGGTCTGGATGTTGGACTTTAAGCTGCTCTGCCCATTTCTGATGATAGTCGGCAACTGTATCCCCATTTCCCACGAGATAGCTGGCGACTTGCTCTACTTCTGCTTTCAGACGTGGTGGCAAGATTGCTAAGCCCATGACCTCAATCAAGCCGATATTTTCCTTCTTGATATGTTGGAC
Source organism: uncultured Streptococcus sp. (assembly GCA_963518035.1). Classification (GTDB taxonomy): domain Bacteria; phylum Bacillota; class Bacilli; order Lactobacillales; family Streptococcaceae; genus Streptococcus. Next base: position 2,148 of record CAUQIK010000047.1, read on the forward strand.
ATCCTTGTGAGGATGATAGATGCCATCAGGATGTTCTGCTGAAGTCTGATTGTCCCGCAAGACCAAGTCCAACTCAAACTGGCCATCACGCTTACGTGCAATTGGGGTGATGGTGTGATGTGGTGCCCCGTCTGTTTCTGCCAAAATCTGCACTGCAGGATCTGAATACTGGCGCCATTCCTGCAAAATCTTATCAGCCAAGTTGATCAAATCTTCTTTGGAATCCGAAGTCAAACGCAACACTGACATTGGCCACTTGACAATGCCAGCCTTGACCTGCTCAAAACCTGCAAATAGAAAGGTTTTTTGCAAGGGAGCCAATTCCATAGGAAATACGTGACGGCCTCCCTGATAGTGGTCATGAGTCAGAATAGAGCCACCCACAATCGGCAAGTCGGCATTAGATCCAGCAAAATATCCTGGAAACTGCTCTACGATAGCCAGCAGGCGTTCAAAGCTCTGACGACTAATGGCCATGGGACGATGCTGGCCATCTAAGAAAATACAGTGCTCATTAAAGTAAGCATAGGGCGAATACTGGAACCCCCACTCCTGACCAGCCATTTCAAAACGGATAATACGGTGGTTGCTGCGAGCTGGGTGGTTGACCCGACCATGGTATCCCTCATTCTCTAGACAAAGCTGACACTGGGGATAATTGCTAGCTTGCACCAACTTGGCTGCGGCAATCTCTTTCGGATCCTTTTCAGGCTTAGAGAGGTTGATGGTAATTTCAAGCTCTCCGTAATCAGATTGAACACGATAAGCGATATTTTTAGCAATAGCCTTGAGTTTGATGTAGTCATTCTTCTGACTGAGTTGGTAGAAATTCGCTATCGCTTGCTCAGGAGATTGGGCATAGGTTGCCCAGAAGTCACGATTGACCTGACTTGGACAAGGAGTTACCAAGTTCATCAGTTCAGCACCGAGAATCTCACGCGCAGTCTGACTATCCTCAATCGTCTCTAATCGAACGGCTTCCTCAACCAACTGGTCTTTGAGGTCAATCAATTTATCTAGACCAGTCTCAACTTCCAAAACACCATCTCCCACTCGTGCCAAGACACGATTGGTCAGGTAGATTCGATCCATTTCCTCAAATGAACTTTTAGCAATGACTTCCGTGATAAATGCATCTAGAACTCCCTGACTCATTGATTCTCCTTCTTACTTTCTAAATAGTCTCTGACAGCATCTAAATCCTGAAAAACTTGTTCTGTTTTATTTAAGAAAGACTGTGCTGGCATTTTCAAGTCTGGAATACAAATAACTGGTATCCCAGCTCTATAGGCTGCTTCAATACCTGCTTCACTATCCTCTAATACTAAGCAATTCTCTGGTAAAACATTCAAATCACTACAGGCCTTTAAAAACATATCAGGGTAAGGTTTGCTTCGCTTTACATCTTTTGCAAAAACTAGATGGTCAAATAGGGACAGTATACCATTACTATCCAAAATCATTCTAGCTCTAGATTCAACACTTGAAGTTGCTAAAGCGATTGGAATACCTTCTCTTTGCAAAAAAACAAGCAAATTTTTAGCACCTTTTTTTAAATTTACACCTTTGGCTAAAATTCGAGCTTCCAGTTCATAAACTTTTTCCAAGGTTTGGTCAAAGTTCCAAGGTAAATCATAGGTGTCCAAAAATCGTTGAACATTCTCCTCTTCCCTATGTCCACTGTATTCTCTAGAATATGTTTCTTCTGTGAAAGGAATTCCAAAATCCTCAAGCAATTCTTGATAAACTTTTAGAGAAATGATCTCAGTATCAGCTAATAAGCCGTCTAAATCAAATATTACAGCTTCCATATACTTCTCTCCTAGTCTAAAACGCGAGTGCCACCTGCAACTTCAGCGATATAGAAGCTTGGAGCGTATCCAACGACTTCCTCGTAGTGCTTGCCAACAGCTTCCTTAAAGGACTCAACAGTATCTTTTTGCACCAAGGCAATGGCACATCCGCCAAAACCTGCTCCTGTCATACGAGCACCGAGAACACCTTCTTGTGCCCAAGCTGTGTGAACAAGGGTATCCAATTCCAAGCCAGTTACTTCGTAGTCATGCTCCAGAGAAACGTGAGAAGCATTCATCAAGCGACCAAATGTTTCCAAATCACCTGCTTGAAGGGCTGCTTGAGCTTTAAGGGTACGTTGGTTTTCAAGCACAGCATGGCGAGCACGTTTCAAACGGTTTTCGTCTTTAATCAGATAGCTGTATTGGTCAAAGGCCCACTCATCCAATTCACCCAAGGTCTGAATATCCAAGGCAACTTGCAATTCTTCCACTGCTTTTTCACACTCAGCACGGCGTTCATTGTATTTAGAGTCAGCCAATTCACGACGCTTGTTGGTGTTCATGATAACAACGACATTGTCCTTCAAATCAAGCGGCACCAAGTCGTACTCCAAGGTATTTGTATCAAGGTAAATGGCACGTTGGTCAGCACCCATACCGATAGCAAATTGGTCCATGATACCAGAGTTGACTCCGATAAAGTTGTTTTCCGTTTGTTTTCCGATTTTAACCAAATCGAGACGATCTAATTTTAAATCAAAGAGATGCTCTGCCACGACCCCTGTCAAAAGTTCCAAGGATGCTGATGAAGACAAACCAGCACCATTTGGGATATTCCCATAAACATAAAAATCAAAACCTTTGTCAATCACGTGTCCAGCTTCTTGCAAGAAATGAAGAACTCCTTTTGGATAGTTGGTCCAGTTATGCTCTTTTTCAAACTTGAGGTCAGCGAGAGGCACTTCGATAATGCCCTTGTCCTCAAAGTTAGCTGAGTAGAAACGTAAAACTTGGTCGTCACGCTTGCGAGCTGCACCATAAGTTCCCAAGGAAATAGCAGCTGGAAAAACGTGCCCACCGTTGTAGTCTGTGTGTTCACCAATCAAATTGATACGACCTGGTGAAAAGAAAGTTTGGTCTGCTTCTTGACCAAAAACGGCAAGAAAGTCTTTGCGAAGGGCTTCAGCAGTAAGATGTTGTGTCATATGATTTCTCCTTTTACTGTCCGTTAAGTCACCTTAACGTGTAATCGTTTTCTTCTATTGTATCCAAGGGATTTACCAAGGTCAATCCTTTTTACTAAACTTTTACTAAACTATCAGTAAAAATCAGAAAAATATGATATACTAACCTAAAAGGAGGAGGATTTATGGCTACCTTAAAAGACATTGCACAGCTAGCCTCTGTCTCTATCGCGACCGTATCTCGTGTCCTCAATCGCGACCAGAGCCTATCTGTTACAGAAGAAACCAGACACCGTATTTTAACCGTCGCGGAAGAGCTGGGCTATACTAAGCACCTCAAGACAGGCGAATCCCACAAACCCAAGCAAAAGATTGCCATTATCCAATGGGTCAGCGAACAAGGGGAGCTGGACGACCTCTACTACTACCAGATTCGCCTAGGCATAGAAAAAAGAGCCCAAGAGTTGGACTATGATATCTTGCGCTATTTCAACGACCATCCTTTTACTCTGAGCGAGGAAGTCATTGGGATTCTCTGCATCGGAAAATTTAGCCGAGCTCAGATTTCTGCCTTTGAGGAATACCAAAAGCCTCTTGTCTTTCTAGACAGTGATACTCTTTCACTAGGACATACCTGCATTATCACGGACTTTTACACTGCCATGAAACAGGTTGTCGATTATTTTCTCAGCCAAGGGATGGACCGCATCGGGATTCTAACAGGCCTTGAAGAAACAACTGACCAAGAAGAAATCATTCAGGACAAGCGGCTAGAAAATTTCAGAAACTACAGTCAAGCGAAAGGAATCTATCATGATGAACTGGTCTTTCAAGGAAGCTTTACTGCCCAGTCTGGCTATGACTTAATGAAAGAGGCCATTCAGAACTTGGGAGACCAACTCCCGCCAGCATTTTTCGCAGCTAGCGATAGTTTAGCTATCGGTGCCCTCCGTGCCCTCCAAGAAGCTGGAATCAGCCTGCCAGACCGTGTCAGCCTCATTTCCTTTAACGACACTAGTCTGACCAAACAGGTTTATCCTCCCCTCTCCAGCATCACCGTCTATACCGAAGAAATGGGCCGAGCAGGTATGGATATTCTTAACAAGGAAGTGCTCCACGGTCGCAAAATCCCTAGCCTAACCATGTTGGGAACCAGACTGACTCTGAGAGAAAGTACAAGGAATGAATAGGATAACAAAACGACCGCTAGCAAGGCTATTTCTCTAATAATCTCTATGATTCCGCTCCA
>CAUQIK010000048.1:0-6167 GCA_963518035.1 uncultured Streptococcus sp.
GTGCTTTGAGCAACCTGCGGCTAGCTTCCTAGTTTGCTTTTTGATTTTCATTGAGTATAAAAGAAAATTTCTGCAAACAAATAGAAAAAGCCTTCAAAATCAGCTCTTAGCCAACTTTGAAGACCTAATACATCAGAAAGCTTATAGTTTAAAGGTTGCTACACCAAGGATAGAACGATTTAAGTTTCGAAGAATTTGAAGACTTTGTTCAAATTTCTTATAACGAGTTACTCCGTACTCTTCAACAAGAAGGACTGTATCTCTTTCTAAAAGAGATGGTACATCTTGTAAATCTACAAAATGCATTCCTTTTAAAGTCTCTTGATTTTGTTTTAATTTATCTAGAATAGCTTTATTTGAGCTAACGATAGTCAATTCTTGTCCAGCATTTTTGTATGATAGAATATCTGCTAGATTAGCAATTGTTGTAATCTCTGTTACAAAATCAATTTGATATTGAGAAAAATCACCTGCTCTATTGATTGTTGGGTTAAAGAGATAAACCAATACATTTCCCATCACAACCAAAATCACACAAACTACTCCAATAACAGCTAGACGAAGGATCAGATTCTTGACGTTTAATCCAAGCGCTGTCTCACCGTTTGCGTTCAATTCTTTAGAATTGATGGTTTCCAATTTTTCAATTTTCACGTTTGCATAGGTATTTTTAAATTTATCAACCAATGCATCAATCTTTTTCTCTAACAAGTCATTGGCATCTTTACTTGGTGTCAAAATTTTCACACCAACCCCTGCATCGTCAATCATATAGTAGACAGTCAATTTTTTCCACCAATAGTCACTTGTAGAATTTTTCAAGGTTGTCTCTGTCGTATCCAATTCACTGGCAATTTTTTTCAACTCACTAGGCTCTACATCATTGAAAAGATAAGCTCCATTCAAATTCCCATCAATCAATTTCCCGTAGAAATCACTATAACCACCAATTTGATGATTCAAAATTGTTTTAGCTGAATCTTCTGGAGGGGTGATTTTATAGCTGATATAAGTTGAATAACTTGTTGTGTCTTTGACAGTATTTTTATTCTTAACTGCTTTAATTGTAAATGGTACAGCAATGAGAGCAAATAAAGCGATGAGAGCTAGAATATTTGCTTTTCGTTTTTTATAAAGATTTGCAAACAAATCAGCTACTGAATAATGTTCAAACATGATTTTTTTCTCCTTTGTTTAGTAGATACTGGTTCTCTTTTGTAAGCATTTTCGCTACGAATATAATCACAAGAACAATTCCCCAGAATTGCATTGTAAATAAATTGAAGAAACTTTCTGAAAAGCTACTTCTTGGCATAAAGAATAGATTATTCAAGATGAGTAGGGACAAGGCAAATAGGATTGTTCTTGAACGATAGGCTACTTGCAGCATGGCTATGAATAACATACCTAGCAAGAGACTAAGTAGAAAGACTCCTATCATACCATAGTCAGTATACAACTCCATAATATAACTACTTCCGATACCATGTCCTTTCAAGTATTCCTTGTTCAAGACAAGATAGGATAGATTGTGGGCATAACTATTGCTATCAATAGCTAGTTCCACACTATTGGTTGTATGTTCAAAGGCTTTTCCTCCGAAAATGGCCCCTAAACTTCCCCTTGCAAAATAATCAATAACAGGACCAAAAGTAAAATTGCGTAAATCTCGGTAAGGGAGGCTACTGTTAAATAGAAAGCCTCTAGCCAAAACACCAAAACTGGTTCCTTGTTTATAGATAAAGTCAAGCAGGATATCCCAGAAACCTGTATGGGAAACCTGGACATTATCCCGTACATAATTGAGTATTCCCATCGCTAACATGAGAATAGGAGAACCTACAAAAATCGCTAACTTTTCTTTAAATCCAATCCATTTTCCCTTTTCTGTTTGTTCCCGCATAAAGTAATAAACGAAAGCAAATAAAATACTTAAAATAAAGGGATTGCGTGTCCCAATTGCCAAATGAATAGTATTAGCTGCAATAAAGGAGACAAGCACTGCTGTTGCCTGCAATTTCTTTGGCTTGGTTGCCAAATACATACACATTGCATAGACCGTAAATGTTGATAAGATATAGGTAAAATAAGGCAGTTTACTTTCAAAGTTTGCATAGTAGGCATAGTAGGAAGTCTGCAAGCGATACAGGAGCCGTTCAAATAACCGAATGAAATAGAAAGGATAGGTTAGAAGAAAAACTCCTAGCGATACAAAGCGCAACCGCTTGATGTAAACATCTTTTAGAGAACTTCTTATCTTGGGTACTTGTATTTTCTTTCTAGCTATAAAATAGCGAGCTAGGAGTCCTCCTGTGGTCAATCCCAATATCGAAACCATGACAACTATAAAGGCAAAGCGATAGGCTATGGGATGATAGGTATCCAAAGCACCATCCCTAAAGTAATCAATAGTCGGCCTTGATACCAGAAATACAAAAATAGTTAAAAAGAAAATAAAATGGATTAAGTAATACTTGATATCATTCCAACAAGCAATTAAGCTACTAACCAGTAAGAACAATAAAGTAGAAAGCAAGCTAACATTGTTATTATTAAACAGATACACAATTCCACTTACTAGCGTCAAGGCATAACTGACTATGGTCAAACTAAATAATAATCGTTTTCCATCAATCACTTGCTCACCCCCGTTCTAATGTAATTTTTTAGATTTTTCAATATTTTTCAGTAATAAGAATCGGTATAAGGAAATATTTATGAATAGAGCCAAAGCACTAATTCTTCTCCCCTTACGGAAAATTGGATTCCTAGCAATAGCAAAGGCATGGACTTTTAAAAAACGATGAATCTGAGAATAGGCTTCAAATTGTTTATACTGATCATCTAGTAACATCTTATCCATAATGAAGAAGTGGGCATAGGCCAATCTGAAGAACGCAACCTCTTTCAAGTCAGGATAGTTTTTCACAACTTCATTGTAAAACTTTTGGTAGATATCAATATAGGCTAAATCCTTCTCTGCATACGGTTTGGTCGTAATGCTATCCCCTCTATGGAAATAGTAGTAATAGGGTTTGGTATTAACAACGTACTTCTTAGCTAACTTGATTAAATCAAAATGATAATAAGCGTCTTCGTAAATCAATCCCTTGGGAAAGGATAGGACCGTTGCAATCTCTCTCTTGATTAGCTTATTGCAGATCGTTCCAGGTATTTTTTCACCTATGAGGTATTCCTTTAGAAATGTTTGAGAATCACAGACAAAATAATCATCCTGATTAGCTGACTGTGGGCTTTCATCATTAGCATAGACATTCATGACACCACAGCTCGAAACATCCGCATCTTCTTGAATTAATTGCTCATATAAACTCTGAATCATTTCCGGATGGATATAATCATCTGAGTCAATAAAAATCAGATAATCTCCGTGAGCCTGCTTCATTCCATCGTTTCGTGCTTGCGACAAACCTTCATTCTTTTTATGAAGCACTGACACCCTATCATCTTGTTCAGCGATTGAATCACACAAGCGACCACTTTCATCCGTTGCTCCATCATCAACAAGAATGATTTCCAGATTCTGATAGGTCTGCTTCTGAATGGAAGCTATCGATTTTTCTAGGTACTGCGCCACATTATAGACTGGCACAATGACACTAATTAATGCAGTTTCCATGCTACTCCTCTAATAGTTTTTCTACTTGTTCGATTTGTTTGGCAATTGTGAATTGTTGAATGAATTGGCTAGCCTCATGGACATCGAAGTTTGAGGCAGATGTCATGTAGTTCGTAATTGCCTGAGCTGCCTCTTGATTGCTCTCAATGATTTGTCCAAATCGTCCTTCTTGGGATAATTCCTCAGCCCCTCCGACATCCGTAGAGACAAAAGGAAGTCCCAGACTCAAGGCTTCCACATACACTCCAGGAAAACCTTCTTGTTTAGACATAGACAAGAGAACTTTCGTCTGAGATAAATACTGATATGGATTTTTTTGATAACCAAGGAAATGTACATAGTCTTCAAGCTCATATTCTTTGACGCGTTTTTTCAGTTCCTCTTCCATATCACCAGCCCCGATAAAATAGAGATGATAGTTTTTTCCTTCTTGGTGTAATAATCGTATCACTTCCAACACACGGTCAGAACCCTTATTTTCCTCAATCCGTCCGATAGTACAGATACTTTGAGGCGCAATCTCGATATCGATTTTCTCTTGAGATTTTTCTAAAATAGTCTTAAAATCATATCCATTGTAAACTGTCTGTAATTTCGAAGCATAATCTGGATAAACTTCCTTGATAGAATTGCTGGTTTTATTCGAAATTCCTACAATGGTATCCGCAGCATCCAACTGGCGTCTATGTGATTCTCTTTTTGAGCTATCCTTAAGAAATTCTTCGATACTTCCATGAATCCAAGAGATTTTCTTGACTTCTTTTCTTTTAGAGAACAAAAGTGGAGGATTCATAATGGTAAAGGAAACTTCAACATCATAGTCATCTCTTACAAGCAAGTGACGTGTCAATCTTGGAAAATAAATTCTCATTCTCCACAAAAGAGCTCGTAACCATCTAGCTTGGCGATAATCCTGAAGGGATTTTAAAATGCCTACATGCTTGGGAACAGATTCGTATCCCTTATCAAAATGTTCCATTTCAAGAATATCAATATCATACTTTTCTGGATCTAGATTTGAAACAATGGTAGATAGAATCTTCTCTGCGCCACCCCCGAGAGAAAAAGACCACATAAAAAATAATATTTTTTTCTTAGCCACCATATTCTCCCTTGTATTCTGTATAAGACTTATCCATATCAGCGATGACAGCATCATGATGTGGTAACTGCTTGTCTGCTGGTGGAGGTGTCATGTAGTCTCCAAAAGCAGTGCTGAGATAGGCATCATAGCCAACTGGAACGGGCATCTCTGTCTCTTCAAATGGCAAGAAAAGATTATCCTCAAAAGATTCGATTAGGTACTTGTTTCTCATGTAACCAGGACCCGAGCATAATTCCGTGATTCCATCGCTCTCATCTAGACTGTACTTGGTCATTTCTTTTTCAGCTTTTTTCCAAATGTGATAACGGAGAGATTTTGGAGTCAACCCCAGTAAAATACGGCTTCCCCACTTCATAAGTGCGCCATGTTTTTCTGGAATAGTTTGCGCACAAAAAAGAGAATAAATCAAAGCCCAACGAACCTGTTTTTTCCGCTCAGCTGGATTTTTCGGATAATAATCCAAAGGCAAAACGTCCAAAGCCAAACCATGTGGTAAATCCAAATCCTGCTGGTAAGGTTTGATACAGGTAGTTTCCTTGTCACGAATGGTAATAAAAAGATTGCGGTCGACAAAATCCTTGTTACTCTTTGACAAGAAATAACGCTCATCTGCATAACGAGGCCATAATTCTGCCAATTTTTCATAATCCTTACGGGGCATAAAAAAGTCTAGGTCGTCGTCCCAAGGAATAAAGCCCTTGTTTCGAAGGGCACCAATAGCACCTCCTCCACAAAGATAACAAAGCAAATCATGTTCCTTGCAAAAAGCCACAAAATATTCAGCCATCTCCAGACTTCGAGCCTGAATTGCTTTTAAATCAGTCATATTATTCATTATTCTTTCTATCGTATCGTTCCATTATACCACAAATAAGGGATGAAAATCTATTGCAGACCGTAAAAAATCAAAGCCTGACTGCTAGATAAATAGCCTTCAAACTTTGATTTTTCTATCTTATCTCATTCCCATTTGAGCAAGCTTGGTTTGATATTTATTTTGGTCTACTAAGAGTGCCTGTCCACCATAGACATCATAGGCATCTACCCAATCACCTAGTTCTGGAACTGTTAATCTCTCAATGCCATTTTGCGCTCCATCTAGGAAGGATAAACCATTGGTCAATAAGAAACTATAAGGAACATTCGTAGAGGTCATCCCAAAGACCTTACCGAGTGCTTCTGATCCAGTAAAGAGTTTAGTTGGATCCTTAAGTTGCTGCAGAACAGCTGTCAACACTTGCTGTTGTCTCTTGGTACGACCATAATCACCTTCGTCATCATCACGGAAACGTGCATAATTGAGCAAGGTTGATCCATTCATCTGCTGTTTTCCGACTTTAATCGTCTGGGTTGGAGACTCTGTTTCTGTAGCATGCAAGTCATCTCCCACCGTAGCTTCGGTTAAAGGTTGACCTTCTAAGG
>CAUQIK010000049.1:0-5932 GCA_963518035.1 uncultured Streptococcus sp.
AGAAATCAGGATTTCTCGTCAGATTCCTAATTTTCAGTCGTTTTCTTGTCGCTCTTTGTATCATAAATTATGTCTATCCATATTGCTGCTCAGCAGGGTGAAATTGCTGATAAAATTCTTCTTCCTGGGGATCCTCTTCGTGCCAAGTTTATTGCGGAGAATTTCCTTGAAGATGCTGTTTGTTTTAACGAAGTGCGTAACATGTTTGGTTACACTGGTACTTACAAGGGCCACCGTGTATCTGTCATGGGAACTGGGATGGGGATGCCATCGATTTCGATTTATGCGCGTGAGTTGATTGTTGACTACGGTGTGAAAAAATTGATCCGTGTGGGAACAGCAGGTTCATTGAATGAAGATGTTCACGTCCGTGAATTGGTTTTGGCGCAGGCAGCTGCAACCAACTCTAACATCATCCGTAATGACTGGCCACAGTACGATTTCCCACAAATCGCTAGCTTTGATTTGCTGGACAAGGCCTACCATATCGCCAAAGAACTTGGTATGACCACCCACGTTGGGAACGTTTTGTCTTCTGATGTCTTTTATTCAAACTACTTTGAAAAGAACATCGAACTTGGTAAATGGGGAGTCAAGGCTGTGGAAATGGAAGCGGCAGCCCTTTACTATCTAGCAGCTCAACACCATGTTGACGCGCTTGCTATTATGACTATTTCTGATAGTTTGGTCAATCCAGATGAAGACACGACTGCAGAAGAACGTCAAAATACCTTCACTGATATGATGAAGGTTGGTTTGGAAACCTTGATTGCAGAATAATTATAGCCAAAAAGGAAGTCCTTCTTTATGAATTGGAGGACTTCCTTTTCTTATCTAGAAATTGGTCTATCTCTTTTTGTGATCTGAGGATGACAACTTTATCTGGATAGTTTTCTTGAACCCACTTGTAGCGTTCCTTAGCATTATTTGTTCGGCCATCCCAGAGAATCCATCGAATAAACTCCCAATTAAATTGTTCTTGACAACCAGCTGCCATACTTTCTCTGACCTTTCCTCGGTATTTGAGGTATCGTTTAAAGGCTCGAAAGAGACAGGTCAATGGGGAAAAATTGAGAAAGATGATTTGGTCAGCTCCCTTCATTCTTTCCTCATAGAAACACCAAGAATAATTTCCATCGATGACCCAATCTTCATGCTTGGTGAGAAAATTTTTCATCTCGGTCAACATCCATTCTCGGTCACTGTCTTGCCAACCGGGTTGAAATTGGAGTGTGTCCATGTGCAGTTTTGGGATGGAGTAGTGGTTAGATAATTTTTCTGCTAGAGTTGACTTACCAGCACCAGAATAACCGATAATTGCGATTTTCATTTTCTACCTTTTCCTATTTGAGGACAAAAAAACAGCCTCTATGGACTGTTTCTTATTTAGCAAGTTTAGCTGAAAGACGAGCTTTATCGCGGCTTGCTTTGTTTTTGTGAATCAAACCTTTAGTTTCTGCTTTATCGATAGCTGAGCTAGCAGCACGGAAAAGTTCTTCAGATGGGTTTGCTTCGAAAGCTTTGATAGCAGTACGCATAGCTGATTTTTGAGCTGAGTTTTTTTCGTTTTGTTTAACGTTCAATTCAGCGCGTTTGATAGCTGATTTAATGTTTGCCAATGTTCTTACCTCCATATTTACTAACTATACCATTATATCTGAAAACTTACGTTTTGACAAGGGAAAATTATTTTTTTAAGTAAATTTCATCGATTTCATGGTTCTTTGTTTTATGAAGAATCACTTCTGCACGATTTCTAGTTGGTTCAATATAATTTTGTAGATTTGTGAGATTGATACTGGTCCAGACCTGATGGGCAAAGGATTCCACTTCCCCAATCGGCATTTGAGTAAAACGATAATAGTAGCTATCAGGGTCGTTTTGGGCTAGGCTCAGCATTTTCAAGAAACGGTCTAGATACCAACTCTCGATGTCATCGACTGCAGCATCAACATAGATGGAAAAGTCAAAGAAGTCAGTAATGTAGAGACGCTCGTTTTGTGGATTTTGAAAAACGTTAATCCCTTCGACAATGACAAAGTCAGCTGCTTTGACGCTTTGCTTTTCCTCAGGTACGATGTCGTAGACTTCATGAGAATAGACAGGAATATCTACATCTTGTCCATTTTTGATGTGATCCAGGAAGTTGAGAAGAGCTTCCATATCATAGCTTTCAGGAAATCCCTTGCGATTTAAAATTCCCTGCTCAATCAAGGTCTGGTTGGGGTAGAGAAAGCCGTCAGTTGTTACCAACTCAACCCTAGCATCTGTAAGCGTACGGGACAGTAGGATTTGAAGTAGGCGACTGGTTGTTGATTTTCCAACAGCAACACTACCAGAAACTCCAATGATAAAAGGCTGAGATTTGCTTTCACGTTGAAGGAAAATTCCTTTTGAGAAGGCTAAATCATCCTTGGTACGTTTATAAATCTGGATGAGATGGGCTAGGGGAAGATAGACATCGGTAACATCCTGTAAACTAATCTGGTCATTAAAACTCTTGATGGATTCTAATTCCTCTTCTGTCAAAGGAGGTGTTGTCTTTCGATGTAAAGATTGCCAAGTCTGGCGACTGATTTTTTCAAAATGTAAAAATTCGTTGGTCATTTGTTTTCCCCTAGATATTTTGTCTATCATACCATAAAAAGCTAAAAAAATAAAGCGGTTTCTTGATGATAGTAAGCCAATATCGTATAATAGAGGTAGATAGAGGTTGACCAATTTATTGATGAAGTAGGAGATAGTTTCTACTGACTTATAAGCTAATAAAGGGGGCTTTGGGATTCACAACTTATAGGAGGTGTACTATGAAAATCTTAAAACGTTACATATTGGAACTCTGTTTTATTTTAAGTTTTGCACTACCTTTTATAAAAGGGGCGAATGCGGATAATGGTAGACGTTTTGTGGAAATCTATTACGGTTTTACTTTTTTGATGGAACATGCTATTGTAACAGCTGTCTTTATCTGTTCGCTCTTGCTTGCTTGGCTACTCAAAAAACGGTGGACGAAACGGCTTGCTGCTGGAAGTTATGTCTTTTTAGTCCTATGGATTGCTACAGAGGGTTATTTATTCCGCATGTCACTAGAAGATTTGATACGACTTTGGACAAGTTTGGAATTCCTGACAAAAACGTATCAGTTGGGCTTTTATCTAAACATCTTATTGGGAATCCTGTTGATAATTAAGTATCTGAAGGTTAAGCAATAGTAATAATAAATACGCCCGATTATAGATGATAAATTTATTGTTTTATCCTGACTATGATATTTCTAGTTCTAAATGGCTTATCATTCATCTATAAGTGTTGAAAGAGATTGAAGAAAAGGTTTTACCTACTAGCTTTCTTCAGTCTTTTTCGTTTTATTATCAATTTGTAAACGATTTACAATTTAAGTCAAATTATGGTAAAATAGTTTCATGAGTAAAATGTATTATGCAGAAAATCCTGACGCTGCTCACGACATTCATGAGTTGAGAGTGGACTTGTTGGGAGAAAAAATGACCTTTTTGACGGATGCGGGTGTTTTTAGCAAGAAAATGGTTGACTTTGGGAGTCAACTCTTGCTCAAGTGTCTTGAGGTCAACCAAGGAGAAACTGTCCTTGATGTAGGCTGTGGTTACGGACCTTTGGGCTTGTCTTTAGCTAAGACTTATGGAGTTCAGGCGACCATGGTCGATATCAATAATCGTGCCTTGGATTTGGCGCGACAAAATGCTGAGCGAAATAAAGTAGAAGCGACGATTTTCCAGTCCAACATCTATGAACAAGTTGAAGGGGAATTTGACCATGTCATTTCCAATCCCCCTATCCGTGCGGGCAAGCAAGTGGTTCATGAAATCATTGAGAAAAGTAAAGATTTCTTGGGAACTGGTGGAGATTTAACAATCGTTATCCAGAAGAAACAAGGGGCTCCAAGTGCTAAGTCCAAGATGGAAGATGTGTTTGGCAATTGTGAAATCGTCAAAAAAGATAAGGGATACTATATCCTTAGAAGTGTGAAAGAATGAGAGCAGTTGATTTAATCCAAAAGAAACGAGATGGTCAAGAACTGACTTCGAGTGAAATTGAATGGTTAGTTGAAGGCTATGTGTCAGGAACTGTTCCTGATTATCAGATGTCTGCTTTTGCTATGGCTGTTTATTTCAAAGGAATGACGACTCGAGAAATCTCTGACCTAACTATGAAGATGGTCAAGACAGGGCAAGAGTTTGATTTATCAGCTATTGATGGGGTTAAGGTTGACAAGCATTCTACTGGAGGTGTTGGTGACAAGGTGACCTTGATTTTAGCTCCTCTTGTTGCTAGCTTCGGTGTACCTGTGGCAAAAATGAGTGGTCGTGGTCTCGGCCATACGGGTGGAACAATTGATAAATTGGAGTCTATCAAGGGCTATCAAGTAGAACGTAGTCAAGAGGATTTTATTCGTCAGGTGCAGGATATTGGTGTATCTGTCATTGGGCAATCAGACCAACTGGTTAAAGCTGACAAGCTTCTCTACGCCCTCCGTGATGTGACTGCAACTGTTGACACGATTCCTTTGATTGCGAGTTCGGTGATGAGCAAGAAAATTGCGGCAGGGGCGGATGCTATTTTGCTAGACGTGACTGTCGGTGAGGGTGCCTTCATGAAGACGGTTGATGAGGCGCGTGAATTGGCTAAAACCATGGTGGATTTAGGGAAAGCAGTAGGCCGTAAAACAGCTGCAGTCATTACGGATATGAGTCAGCCCTTGGGACGAGCGATTGGAAATCGCCTTGAAATCCTTGAGGCATTGGAGATTTTACAAGGTCAAGGCCGTCAGGATATTACCCACTTCATCTGTGAATTGGCTCAAATTATGCTTGGCCTGGCAAATGTAAACAAGACAGTTGAAGAAGTTCGCCAACACCTTGAGAATGGTCAAGCGCTGGCTAAGTTTGAGGAAATGGTCCAAGCCCAAGGTGGAGACTTGGAAGACCTCTATCGTCCTGTAAATGTTGCCCATGTGGTGGAAATCCCTGCTCAGGAAACGGGTGTCATTTCAGCTCTTCCAGCTATGGAATTTGGACTTTATGCTATGAGGCTGGGGGCAGGCCGTGCAGTCAAGTCTGATGCCTTGGACTATGAAACAGGAATTGTTTTTGAAAAGAAAGTTGGAGACTTTGTTCAAAAGGGAGAAATTGTTGCAAAAGTATACACAAATGGAAAAATTTCTCCTCAGCTAGTTACAGATTTTCAAAAATATGTTAAAATAAATGATAGCGTGCAAAGTTTACGAGAAATTTTAGAAATAATCTCATAAACTGCAGGAGAATCCGAATATGAAATTAAATAAATATATCGATCATACACTTTTGAAACAAGATGCGACAGTAAATCAAATTGATTGTTTGTTGTCTGAAGCTAGAGAGTATGATTTTGCCAGTGTTTGCGTTAATCCGACCTGGGTTGAATATGCTAAAAAAGGGCTTGAAGGCACAGATGTCAAGGTCTGCACAGTAGTAGGTTTCCCCTTGGGAGCAACAACTTCAACTGTGAAAGCTTTTGAAACCAAGGAAGCTATCCAAAATGGTGCAGATGAGATTGATATGGTGATTAATGTTGGAGCTCTCAAATCAGGTAATCTTGATTTGGTTGAGTTAGATATTCGCGCAGTAGTGGAATCAAGTGGTGACAAGTTAGTGAAAGTCATTATTGAAGCTTGCCTTCTGACAGACAAAGAAAAAGTTTTAGCTTGCCAATTGTCCCAAAAAGCGGGAGCTGACTTCGTAAAAACTTCAACTGGCTTTTCAACTGGTGGTGCTACGGTAGCAGATGTTAGATTAATGCGTGAAACAGTTGGACCTGATATGGGAGTCAAGGCTGCTGGTGGAGCTCGTTCTTATGCAGATGCTCTTGCCTTTGTGGAAGCAGGGGCGACCCGTATCGGAACGTCAGCTGGGGTAGC
>CAUQIK010000050.1:0-5694 GCA_963518035.1 uncultured Streptococcus sp.
CACATTCACCCAAGGCACGCGCACCCGCATTTTCAAAGACAAGGTCTTTCATGACTTGATCGCCCTTCTCAGCAGTGATATCTACGATTTGACCATCCTTGAAGGTCACTTTAATACCTTCGATGATATTTCCGTTGTAGCTAAGTGGTTTTGTAGAAGTAACATAACCATCTGCACGACGGAAGTCTGGCGCTGTGAAAACTTCTTCTGTCGGCATATTTGGCAAAAATCCTTCATCCTGTGCATTGATAGCACCAGCTGATTCCCAAACGTGGTTTTTCGGCAAGCCAAGGGTCAAATCTGTCCCTGGCGCTGTATAGTGAAGGGCTGAAAATTGCTCTTTATTAAGCATATCTGCCTTACTCTTAAGAATAGCAGCGTGTTCTTCCCAGGCCTTTACAGGATCTGCTTCGTAGACACGGCAAGTTTTGAAGATTTGGTCCCAAAGGAGATCAACTGCTTCTTCGTCGCTCGCAGCATTTGGAAAGACTTTCTTAGCCCACTCAAGTCCGGCAGCGGCTGCCACAGTCCAGCTAACCTTGTTGGATTGCGTTGCGATACGCATTGGCTTCATAGCGAGTCCCATCGCTTTAGCAGACGCTGACAACTTGTCAGCATCCACACCGTTCAAGGCACCTGGATCAGAAGAACGGACACCGAGACGGCTAGCCTTATTCTCCAAGAGATAGTTCATCTCAGCAATCTTGTATTCTGGCACATTGTCCAGACGCTCCATCGGAGCATGGAGAAATTTCTCACGGTTGATGACATCATCTGTCCACTGAACGATAACCTCATGTGCCCCCAAAGCATAAGCTTCTTTGACAATTAAGTGAGCCAACTCACGTTGCTCCACATCTATAGAGAGAGCCAAAGTGTGGCCAGGCTGCACGTTAATTCCGTTCGCAACCAATAATTTCGCATATTTTTCTAGATTTTCTTTAAAATTTGGTAAAACCATGTTGTTTTCTCTTTTCTATTTTTATTTTTCTTTCAAAGCAGAGAATAATCCTGCTAAAGCAATAACACCTGACAAGAGTGCTGTTGATAGAAGAATTGTCTGATCAGCAAGTTCTAATTGATATTCAAATACCTTCTCAGCCGGCTTATCTTCCGCAAAAATTCTTAGTTTCATCTTTTTTCCTCAAAGACCTTAAAACAACTCATCAAACAAACTTAACTGGTTATCCTCTGGCATATTGCCCAGAATCCCCATTTCATCCATCTTTTCAACCAAGGTTGATGAGAGCCCACCACGCTTGCGTAGTTCTGTTTTAGAGAGGAATTCTCCCTCTTCACGCGCTCGCACCAATTGCTTGGCAACGTTCTCTCCCAGACCATCCATAGCAACAAATGGCGGGATGAGGGTATCCCCATCGATAAGGAACTCTGTCGCCTGACTACGATAGAGATCGAGTTTTCCAAACTTGAAACCACGCTCCCACATTTCATTGACAATCTCAAGAGTTGTATAAAGATCAATTTCTACATTAGAGGCTTCATTGTTCTTCCGTTTTTCAGCGATTTCTTCCATTCTGTGCTTGATAGCATCCAAGCCTGCACCCATAGTCTTAATATCAAAAGCCTTAGCGCGGATTGAGAAGTAAGCACAGTAATAATAAATTGGATGGTGAACCTTGAAGTAGGCCACACGCAAGGCCATCATAACGTAGGCTGCCGCATGGGCTTTAGGGAACATGTACTTAATTTTCCCACAGGACTCGATATACCACTCTGGCACCTTATTGGCCTTCATGGCTTCGATATAGCCATTTCTCTCCTCTTCGGAGATCTTCAACCACAAGCCCTTACGTACCCGTTCCATGATGGTAAAGGCCATCTTAGGTTCGAGACCCGCATGCATGAGGTAAACCATGATGTCGTCCCGACAACCGATAACGGTCGACAGGTCCGCAATTCCTTGCTTGATTAAATCCTGGGCATTGCCAAGCCAAACGTCGGTACCGTGAGACAACCCTGACAACTGAAGCAATTCTGCAAAAGTTGTCGGATGCGTTTCATCTACCATGCCTCGGACAAAGTTGGTTCCAAACTCTGGAATCCCCAGCATGCCTGTCGGAGTTCCGATTTGTTCAGGAGTCACACCTAGCACATCAGTCCCAGAAAAGAGGGCCATCACGCCTTCGTCATCCATAGGGATTTCATTAGGATCAATCCCAGACAAGTCCTGGAGTTTTCGAATCATGGTCGGATCATCATGTCCCAGTACATCGAGTTTGAGGACGTTCTCATCGATATCGTGGAAGTTAAAGTGGGTCGTTTGCCATTCAGCCGTGACATCATCTGCTGGATACTGGACAGGCGTAAAATCGTAGACATCCATGTAGTTAGGAATAACAACGATTCCCCCTGGGTGTTGTCCTGTCGTTCGTTTGACACCAGCAGCTCCCTGGGCTAGACGTTCCACCTCTGCATCACGATAAAACTTGCCATAATCTCGCTCATAGCCCTTGACAAATCCATAGGCAGTCTTAGCAGCCACCGTACCAACCGTTCCTGCACGGAAGGCATATTCCTCACCAAAGATATCACGCACATCCAAGTGGGCGCTAGGCTGGTCTTCTCCCGAGAAGTTCAAGTCAATATCGGGAACCTTATCTCCATCAAAACCAAGGAAGGTCTCGAAAGGAATATCCTGTCCATTTTTGCTGAGTTTGTGACCACAGTTTGGACAGTCCTTATTGGGCATATCAAATCCTGAACCATAAGAACCATCTGTGATAAACTCGCTGTATTGACACTGACCACAGACATAGTGAGGAGAGAGAGGATTAACCTCCGTAATCCCAATCATGGTCGCAACAAAACTGGAACCAACAGATCCACGGGAACCAACCAAGTAACCCCGTTCATTGGAACGTTGCACTAGCATCTGCGAAGCCAGATAAATCACAGCAAATCCATTCCCCAGAATAGAAGTTAATTCTTTTTCAATCCGCAAATCAACGATATCTGGCAACGGATTTCCATAAATCTCAAAAGCTTTCTTATAGGTCAGCTCAGCGACCGTTTCTTCAGCTTTGTCGATGAAAGGCGTGTACAAGTCACCCTTAACAACCTCAACGGGTTCAAAGATTTCTGTCAAGGCATTGGTGTTTTCAATAACCAATTTGCGAGCTAGTTCCTCTCCCAAGAAGGCAAATTCATCCAACATCTCATTAGTCGTTCTAAAATGGGCTTTTGGCAGAGGAGCTGGTTGAGCATGTTCCCCATGACCGATAGTTCGGTTAATCATAGCCCCCTGTCCCAAACTACGGACGATAATTTCACGGTAAATCTCTTCTTCTGGTTCGATATAGTGGACATTCCCCGTAGCAAGAACAGGCTTGCCAAGACGGTCTCCGACCTCTATCAAACTCTTGATAATAGTCTGGAGTTCTTCCATATCCTTGACCTGCTCCTTGGCAATCAAGGGAGCATAGATAGCTGGTGGCATGACCTCGATAAAGTCATAATACTTGGCCACCTCAACCGCCGCATCCACACCTTGGGAAACGACCGCATCAAAAACTTCACCTTCGGAGCAAGCTGAACCTAAAATCAAACCCTCCCGATGGGCATCTAGAACCGTTCTCGGAATCCGTGGCACTCCTTCAAAGTACTTGGTATTGGATAAAGAAACCAGCTTAAAGATATTTTTTAGACCTACTTGATTCTTGACATAAATGGTCGCATGCTTGATCCGAGCTTTTTTATAAGAATCTGGACTAATCAAATCAATGTTAAGTCTAGCTAGATCGGTCACACCATGTTTTTCTGCTACTTCTTTGATAAAGATGAAAAGCAGGCGACCTGTAGCTTCCGCATCGTAGTTGGCCATGTGGTGATGCTCTAAGGCCACACCAAAACGCTTAGTCAAAGGCCCCAAACCATGACGTTTGTACTCAGGATAGAGGTTCCTAGCAAACTCCAGCGTATCAATCACTGGTTGACTAATCTTAGGCAAACCATGACGCTCATAGTTGGCATTCATAAATCCTACGTCAAAGGTTGCATTGTGGGCAACCAAGACTGTATCCTTGCAGAATTCTTGGAATTCCTGTAAAACTTGTTCCAGTGGCTTGGCATTTTTGACATGGTCATCTGTAATTCCAGTCAACTCAGTAGTAAAAGCTGACAAGGGATGCCCAGGATTGATAAATTCATCAAATTCAGCAATGACATTCCCCTTGTACATCTTAGAGGCCGCAACCTGAATCAAATCATTATAGATGGCTGATAGACCCGTCGTTTCCACGTCAAAAACCACGTAGGTCGCTTCCGACAAGTCCATCTCCACTTCGTTGTAGACGATAGGGACACGGTCCTCCACGATATTGGCTTCCATACCATAGATCAGCTGGATTCCCGCTTTCTTAGCCGCCTTATAGCCATGTGGGAAGGATTGAACATTCCCGTGGTCAGTGATAGCAACTGCTTTGTGTCCCCACTTAGCAGCTGTCGCAACGATTTCTTCAACATCTGGTAGAGCATCCATAGTCGACATGTTAGTATGAGCGTGAAACTCAACCCGACGCTCACCTTCTGGCATCAAATCCTTCCGCTCATAGTGAACAACTTCCTGCACATCCTGCACATTCATAGTCAAATCGCGTGTGAAGTTATTCATCTCCACATTCCCACGGACTCGGAGCCAAGAGTTTTTCTTGATTAAATCAAACTTCTGGGCCTCTTCCTCGTTCTTAACCCACTTTTGCATCGAAAAACTTGAAGTGTAGTCCGTCATTTTAAAGTTGATCAAAACACGCCCTGTTCTGGTCACTTTTTGCTCCACATCAAAAACAACCCCTTCAAAGACCAGACGATTTTCCTCCGTCGTCACTTCGATCATAGGAGTAATCTCTGCCTTATCCAGCTTTGGTTTAGCTACAGCTTTTTTCGCTTGAAAATCAAAGGCTGGTTTCTCTTCAGCTGGAGGTGGTGCCATCTGTTCCAGTTGCTCCATAGCACGGAGCGCTTCCTCATTGGCCGCTTGAACAATCTGCTCATTTTCAGCATGAAAGGCTTCTTCCTGCTCTTGGGTCAGCACATCATTTTTCTCTACTTGACAGTTAAAAGTAGGAAAACCAAATTTTTCAAGTTGTTTCGCTAAATTAGGAAGATGATTCTTCTTAAAATGTTCCTTATCAATCGCCTCAGAGCCTTCAATAAAGAGTTGATTGCCCTCCGCACGAACTCGCAAATTCTGATAAAGGGACTTAAAACCTTGACTAGCACATGGCCCTTCAGAAAAAGCCTCTCTATAGTAGGACTGCAAGAGTTGATTTGAAAATTCTTGAGACAGAGTCTTAATTTCGAAAACAGCTTTATTGCCTGTCTTAGAAAATTCTTCGCTCAAACCTTTCTTTAATTCTAAAAAAATTTCAATCGGTAAAATATTAGAAAATACGAAATGAAACTCCCATACCTTACTAATTTTATGAACCACAACTCGCTCAATATCGGCCTGTGCTAAAGCAGGAGCCTGTCTCATTTCAGCAGGCATCCCCAATTGATTCATCAAAATTTCAAAACTATTTGACATTCATTTTCCTCACATTATTCTCCTACTATTTTACCATATTTAGAGGTATTTTCTAAAGACAAAAGGAAGCCACTAAGTGACTTCCTTCTAGAGTGAGGACTGATTAGTCTTCACCTTTGTTTTTCTTAATGATTTCTTCTTGTACTGAC
>CAUQIK010000051.1:0-5654 GCA_963518035.1 uncultured Streptococcus sp.
ATTTCTTGCAGATGGATTATGCGACCAAGGCTAGTCTGGATTTGGTTGAGAATGCTCGTTCGGGTAAGAAGCAAGGCAGTCTTTTCTGGCTTTTGGATGAAACCAAAACAGCTATGGGAATGCGGCTCTTGCGTTCTTGGATTCATCGTCCCTTGATTGATAAGGAACGAATCGTCCAGCGTCAAGAAGTGGTGCAGGTCTTTCTCGACCATTTCTTTGAGCGTAGTGATTTGACAGACAGTCTCAAGGGTGTTTATGACATTGAGCGCTTGGCTAGTCGTGTTTCTTTTGGCAAAACCAATCCCAAGGATCTCTTGCAGTTGGCGACTACCTTATCCAGTGTGCCACGGATTCGAGCGATTTTAGAAGGGATGGAGCAACCTGCTCTAGCTTATCTCATCGCACAATTGGATGGAATTCCTGAGTTGGAGAGTTTGATTAGCGCAGCGATTGCTCCTGAAGCTCCTCATGTGATTACGGAAGGTGGTATTATCCGCACTGGATTTGATGAAACCTTGGACAAGTACCGTCGTGTGCTCAGAGAAGGGACTGGTTGGATTGCTGAAATTGAGGCCAAGGAGCGAGAAAATTCTGGTATCAGCACGCTCAAGATTGACTATAATAAAAAGGATGGATACTATTTCCATGTGACCAATTCTCAACTGGGAAATGTGCCTGCTCACTTTTTCCGCAAGGCAACGCTGAAAAACTCAGAACGCTTTGGGACTGAGGAATTGGCCCGTATCGAAGGCGACATGCTGGAGGCGCGTGAGAAGTCAGCCAACCTAGAGTACGAAATTTTTATGCGTATTCGTGAAGAGGTCAGCAAGTATATCCAGCGTTTGCAGGCCCTAGCCCAAGGAATTGCGACAGTTGATGTCTTGCAAAGTCTAGCAGTTGTGGCCGAAACCCAGCATTTGATTCGACCTGAGTTTGGTGACGATTCACAAATCGATATCCAGAAAGGGCGCCATGCTGTTGTTGAAAAGGTTATGGGGGCTCAGACCTATATTCCCAATACGATTCAGATGGCAGAAGATACCAGTATCCAACTGATTACAGGGCCTAACATGAGCGGGAAGTCAACCTATATGCGTCAGTTAGCCATGACGGCGGTTATGGCCCAGATGGGTTCTTATGTACCGGCAGAAAGCGCCCGTTTACCGATTTTTGATGCGATTTTTACCCGTATCGGAGCAGCAGATGATTTGGTTTCGGGTCAGTCAACCTTTATGGTAGAGATGATGGAGGCCAACAATGCCATTTCGCATGCGACCAAAAATTCCTTGATTCTTTTTGATGAATTGGGACGAGGAACTGCAACTTATGACGGGATGGCTCTTGCTCAGTCCATCATCGAATACATTCATGAACATATCGGAGCCAAGACCCTCTTTGCGACCCACTACCATGAGTTGACTAGTCTGGAGTCTAGTTTACAACACTTGGTCAATGTCCACGTGGCAACCTTGGAGCAGGATGGGCAGGTCACCTTCCTTCACAAGATTGAACCAGGGCCAGCTGATAAATCCTACGGTATTCATGTTGCTAAGATTGCCGGTTTGCCAGCAGATCTTCTAGCAAGGGCGGATAAGATTTTGACACAACTGGAGAGTCAAGGGGGAGAAAGTCCAAGTCTGATGAGACAAACAAGTGCCGTCACAGAACAGATTTCACTCTTTGATACGACTGAAGAACATCCTATCCTAGCAGAATTAGCTAAGCTGGATGTTTACAATATGACACCTATGCAGGCTATGAATGTCTTAGTCGAGTTAAAACAGAAACTATAAAGAGAAAATTACTAGTCATTCTAGCTATATCAAGGAGACTTCTTTGACAAGTTCTCACTTTTTTGCTAGAATAACATCACACAAACAGAATGAGAAGGAGCTGACACATTGTCGCTCCCTTTTGTCTATTTTTTAAGGAGAAAATATGCTGATTCAGAAAATAAAAACCTACAAGTGGCAGGCCTTGGCTTCGCTCCTGATGACAGGCTTGATGGTTGCTAGTTCACTTCTGCAACCGCGTTACCTGCAGGAAGTGTTAGACGCCCTCCTTGCTGGAAAATATGAAGCTATTTATAGTATCGGGGCTTGGTTGATTGGTGTGGCCTTGGTCGGTCTGGTTGCTGGTGGGCTCAATGTTGTCCTTGCGGCCTATATTGCCCAAGGAGTTTCATCCGACCTTCGAGAGGATGCCTTCCGTAAAATCCAAACCTTTTCTTATGCCAATATTGAACAATTTAATGCGGGAAATCTAGTCGTTCGCATGACAAATGACATCAACCAGATTCAGAACGTCGTCATGATGACCTTCCAAATTCTTTTCAGGCTTCCCCTCTTGTTCATCGGTTCGTTTATCCTTGCGGTTCAAACTTTACCCTCTCTGTGGTGGGTGATTGTTCTCATGGTAGTCTTGATTTTTGGTTTGACTGCTGTCATGATGGGAATGATGGGACCTCGTTTTGCCAAGTTTCAAACCCTTCTTGAACGCATCAATGCCATTGCCAAGGAAAATTTGCGTGGCGTTCGTGTGGTCAAGTCCTTTGTCCAAGAAAAAGAGCAGTTTGCTAAGTTTACGGAGGTTTCAGACGAGCTACTCGGTCAAAATCTTTACATCGGTTATGCCTTTTCAATAGTGGAACCCTTTATGATGTTGGTCGGCTACGGGGCGGTTTTCCTCTCTATTTGGCTAGTTGCTGGGATGGTTCAGTCGGATCCGTCAGTTGTTGGCTCCATTGCTTCCTTTGTCAATTACCTAAGCCAGATTATCTTTACCATTGTTATGGTTGGATTTTTAGGAAATTCTGTCAGTCGTGCCATGATTTCCATGCGTCGTATTCGAGAAATTCTTGACGCAGAGCCAGCCATGACCTTCAAGGATGTCCCAGATGAAGAGTTGGTTGGAAGTCTTAGCTTTGAAAATGTGACCTTTACCTATCCAATGGATAAGGAACCGATGCTGAAAGATGTGAGCTTTACTGTCGAACCTGGACAAATGGTTGGTGTCGTTGGAGCCACTGGTACAGGAAAATCAACCTTGGCTCAATTGATTCCACGTCTCTTTGACCCACAGGAAGGTGCTATCAAAATTGGAGGCAAGGATATTCGAGAAGTGAGTGAAGGAACCCTGCGTAAAACAGTTTCTATCGTTCTTCAGCGTGCCATTCTCTTTAGTGGAACGATTGCAGATAACTTGAGACAGGGTAAGGGAGATGCCACTCTATTTGAAATGGAGCGTGCAGCCAATATTGCCCAAGCCAGTGAATTCATTCATCGTATGGAGAAAACCTTTGAAAGTCCAGTTGAGGAACGGGGAACCAATTTCTCTGGTGGGCAAAAGCAAAGGATGTCGATTGCTCGTGGAATTGTCAGCAATCCACGTATTCTGATTTTTGACGATTCGACCTCGGCCTTGGATGCTAAGTCAGAGCGCCTGGTGCAAGAAGCCTTGAATAAGGACTTAAAGGGAACAACAACCATTATCATCGCTCAAAAGATTAGCTCGGTTGTCCATGCAGACAAGATCTTGGTACTGGATCAAGGACGATTGATTGGTCAAGGCACGCATGCAGACTTGGTTGCCAACAATGCCGTTTACCGTGAAATCTACGAAACACAGAAAGGAAAGGAGGAGTAAAATGAAGACAGTTCAATTTTTTTGGAATTATTTTAAAGTCTATAAGCTATCATTTGTAGTTGTTATCCTGATGATTGTTCTGGCGACTCTTGCACAAGCACTCTTTCCAGTCTTTTCTGGACAAGCAGTGACGCAGCTAGCCAATTTAGTTCAAGCTTATCAAAATGGCAATCCAGAACTTGTATGGCGAAGCCTATCAGGAATCATGGTTAATCTTGGTCTGCTGGTTTTGGTTTTATTTATTTCTAGTGTGATATACATGTGTCTCATGACGCGCGTGATTGCAGAGTCGACCAACGAGATGCGCAAAGGCCTCTTCGGTAAGCTTGCTCGCTTGACGGTTTCTTTCTTTGACCGCCGACAAGATGGCGATATCCTGTCTCGTTTTACCAGTGATTTGGATAATATCCTCCAAGCCTTTAACGAAAGCTTGATTCAGGTCATGAGCAATATTGTTTTATATATCGGTCTGATTCTTGTCATGTTTTCGAGAAATGTAACGCTGGCTCTCATCACCATTGCCAGCACACCAGTTGCCTTCCTTATGCTGATTTTCATCGTGAAAATGGCACGCAAATACACCAACCTCCAGCAGAAAGAGGTAGGGAAGCTAAACGCCTATATGGATGAGAGTATCTCAGGCCAAAAAGCTGTCATTGTCCAAGGAATTCAAGAGGATATGATGGCAGGATTTCTTGAACAAAATGAGCGCGTGCGCAAGGCAACCTTTAAAGGAAGAATGTTCTCAGGAATTCTTTTCCCTGTCATGAATGGGATGAGTCTGGTCAACACAGCCATCGTTATCTTTGCTAGTTCAGCTGTACTTTTGAATGATAAGACTATTGAAACTAGTACAGCCCTTGGTTTGATTGTTATGTTTGCCCAATTTTCACAGCAGTACTACCAGCCTATTATCCAAGTTGCAGCTAGTTGGGGAAGTCTTCAGTTGGCCTTTACAGGGGCTGAACGGATTCAGGAAATGTTTGATGCAGAGGAAGAAATTCGACCTGAAAAGGCTCCAATCTTCACTAAGTTGCAAGAAGGTGTTGAAATTAGTCATATTGATTTTTCATACTTGCCTGATAAACCTATTTTGAAAGATGTCAGCATTTCTGCCCCTAAAGGCCAGATGACAGCAGTTGTTGGTCCGACAGGGTCAGGGAAAACGACTATTATGAACCTTATCAATCGCTTTTATGATGTTGATGCTGGTGGTATTTATTTTGACGGCAAAGACATTCGTGACTACGACTTAGATAGTCTCAGAAGTAAGGTGGGAATTGTCTTGCAAGATTCGGTCTTATTTAGCGGAACCATTCGAGACAATATCCGTTTTGGGGTACCAGATGCCAGTCAAGAAATGGTTGAGGCAGCAGCCAAGGCAACCCACATTCATGACTATATAGAAAGCTTGCCTGATAAGTACGATACTCTTATAGATGATGATCAAAGCATCTTCTCGACAGGACAAAAGCAATTGATTTCTATCGCTCGAACCCTGATGACAGATCCAGAAGTTCTCATTCTAGATGAAGCAACTTCAAACGTAGATACGGTGACAGAAAGCAAGATTCAGCATGCCATGGAGGCGGTTGTAGCAGGTAGAACTAGTTTCGTCATTGCCCACCGTTTGAGGACCATCCTCAATGCAGACCAGATTATTGTCCTTAAAGATGGAGAAGTCATTGAACGCGGTAACCACCATGAACTCCTAAAACTAGGTTGCTTCTATTCAGAACTCTATCACAATCAATTTGTTTTTGAATAAGAAAGAAGTTGTCCTATGTGGGCAGCTTTTTCTTGTCCATAAAAAATATTTATCACAGCCTTAAAAAAAACATATTAGACGAAAGGCATTTTGAGTGATATGATAGGACTATCGTTAATATTCGAAAGGAGAGGCATCATGGCTAGAACGGTTGTAGGAGTTGCTGCAAATCTATGTCCCGTAGATGCAGAAGGCAAAAACATTCATTCATCTGTATCTTGTAGATTCGCAGAGAGCATTC
>CAUQIK010000052.1:0-5482 GCA_963518035.1 uncultured Streptococcus sp.
CTTGAGGATGCGCTCTTCTAATAATTTCATAAGACCTCCTAAAGTCTAAAAGCCAATCCATTTGCTTGTTTATAGTTTCTAGCAAGAAATAGAAAAAGGACCTACTTAATCTCTAAGTAAGTCCCCGAAATAGGCATGGCGAAAAAGACCATACCTCATTTCTGACTTACTTATTGTTAGGTGTTCCGGCACCTTGTAGAAACGTCGTGCCAATTCACGACATAAACAAGTAAAATGATATTCAATTTTAAATAGGCTTGAGCCAATGTTTTTATTTTACACTAAATAACTTTAGAAATCAAATATTTTGTTAGTGTTTTGGTTTTAAAAACGAACAAATATAATAAAAATAGGCAAAAATCAACTTATTGGCTAACATTTAGAAGGTTTTTCCATCATAAAAGGCATATTATCAAGATTTTTCAAGACTTGACAATATGCCTTTTTCTAACTTTAAAGACTTTTTCCCAATCTTTATTATTCTATTCACTAAATCTTAAAAAATAACCATCAGGATCCAAAATCGCAAATTCATGAGGGTAAATAAAGCTATCTCCCACTCGAAATTCTCTTTTGGTCAGCGGACGATGGATAGGATAGTCAGCTTCCAGCAGTTTTTGGTGGAGCTGAGGAACATCTGCAATGCCAAAGGAAATATTGACACCGCGCCCGAAAGGATAGGTCAGCTGAGCTAATTCTTCTGCGCTGCCTTCTTCTAGCATAAGTTGGCAGTCTTCAAGCGAGAGGAAGAGAAATTTCTCCTCTGGACGCTCGTATTCGACAGAGAATCCTAGCAGGTCGCAGTAGAAGTGGCGTGATTTTTCGATGTCAGATACTACAAATTCAGGAATGACAGCTTGATAGTCCATTCGTTTTCTCCTTAGAGTTCAATCTCCATGACAATGGGTGTGTGGTCTTGGCGCGCACCTGAGTCAATCATATCAGACTTGGTGACCTTGTCAGCCACGCGGTTACTTGTGAGCCAGTAGTCGATTCTCCAGCCTGTATTGTTGATTTTAGAAGTCTTGCTGCGTTGTGCCCACCAAGTGTAGCGTTCTGGAACATCGCCGTGAACATGACGGAAAGTATCGGTAAATCCTGTTGCCAAGAGGTTGGTAAATCCAGCACGTTCCTCGTCGGTAAATCCAGGTGAACGGCGGTTGCTAGCAGGGTTTGCAAGGTCAATCTCATTGTGGGCTACATTGTAGTCACCGGTCGCAAGGACTGGTTTTTCTTTGTCTAGTTGAGCCAAGTATTCAGCATATTTGACATCCCAGACTTGACGTTCTTCCAAGCGTTTGAGGCCGTCGCCAGCGTTTGGAGTGTAAACTTGGGTCACGAAAAATTCATCAAATTCTAGAGTGATGATGCGGCCTTCCAAGTCCATGGTAGAAGGAGCACCGATTTCTGGGAAAGTGACAGTAGGTGTAAGTTCTTTCTTATAAAGGAACATGGTTCCAGCATAGCCTTTACGGGCAGGTTCTTGGGAAGAGCGCCACGTGTTTTCGTAGCCTGGGAAGAGTTCTTCTAAAATTTCCAAGTGTTTCTTTGTAGGACCTTTGGCAGAAAGCTTGGTTTCTTGGATAGCGATGATATCAGCATTTTCAGCGACCAAGGTTTGTAGGACTTCTTGGGACAATTTGGCACGAGCTGAGTCACTAGTTAGGGCAGCATTGAGGGAATCAATATTCCATGAGATAAGTTTCATAAAGTTACCTTTTTCATTCAGATTATAGATTTTATTATACCAAAAAAAGGTCTATTTCCCCAACGTATGGCTTGAAAAATCACTCTCTTTCGTTTATAATTAAGAATGATTTTATGAAAGGGAGTGAAAATAAATGAAATTTTACTCATATGACTATGTACTTAGCCAAATCAGTCAGCAAAATGGCATCATGATTGGCTTTGGGATTGTGCTCCTAGCTATCACAGGATTTTTTGCTTTTAAAGCCTATCGAGATAAAAAGGGGACTAAGTTTCGGGAATTGGTCATGATTTTGGCCTTGACCTTGGTGGCCATGCTTTTGGTGACAATCTCAAAATACCAGACCAATCAAGCCTCTAACAACCAATTTCAAACTTCCCTTCATTTCATAGAGGTTGTTTCCAAAGACTTGGGAGTGGATAAATCAGAAGTTTATGTCAATACTTCTGCAGCCACTGATGGAGCACTTATCAAGGTAGGTTCAAATTTCTATCGTGCCATGAACGGGAGCCAACCAGACAAGTATCTTTTAGAGAAATTAGAATTGCATCAAACAGACGCTATTGAATTGGTGGAGGTAAACAAATGACACTCAATTATATGGAAATTTTAATCAAACTGGCCTTGGGTCTTTTCTCTCTTGTTTTTGTTATCAATGTGACAGGAAAGGGGAATCTAGCACCTAACTCTGCTACAGACCAAATTCAGAACTATGTTCTTGGTGGTATCATCGGTGGGGTGATTTACAATAGTTCTATTA
Organism: uncultured Streptococcus sp.; assembly: GCA_963518035.1. Lineage (GTDB taxonomy): Bacteria > Bacillota > Bacilli > Lactobacillales > Streptococcaceae > Streptococcus. The sequence goes on from CAUQIK010000052.1 coordinate 2,469, forward strand.
GCATTCTCCAGTACGCAGTGATTTTGATGATGTGGACGATTTTGGTCTTGACCCTCAAGTGGCTCAATAACAATGTTCGTTTTGTCAAACGCTTGATTGATGGAAAACCAACTCTCCTTATCAAAAATGGGCAGATTGACCCAGAAGCCTGTCGTTCAGTTGGTTTGTCTGCAGCGGAAGTAGCCCTCAAACTTCGTAGCCAAGGGATTTTCCAGATGAAGCAGGTCAAATGCGCTGTGCAGGAGCAAAATGGCCAACTCATCGTGGTCCAAATGGGGGATGAAAATCCTAAGTATCCAGTTGTGACTGACGGTGTGATACAAGTCGATGTTTTGGAGTCGATTGGTCGTAACGAAGAGTGGTTGCTTGATAACCTCAGCAAGCAAGGGCATGACAATGTAGCCAATATCTTTATCGCTGAGTATGACAAGGGTGCGGTCACAGTCGTAACCTATGAATAAGAAAAACCTGGGGTCTTGGCCTCAGGTTTCTATTTGCAATCAGAAAGGGATGTTATGTCCATTATTCAAAAACTTTGGTGGTTTTTCAAGTTAGAAAAACGCCGTTATTTAGTCGGGATTGTGGCTCTGGTCTTGGTTTCCGTCCTCAACCTCATTCCCCCAATGGTTATGGGGAGGGTCATTGATGCTATCACATCGGGGAAATTAACCCAGCAGGACCTCCTTTTTGACCTATTTTACTTGCTTCTTGCAGCCTTTGGTATTTACTATCTGCGCTATGTTTGGCGTATGTATATCCTCGGGACTTCCTACCGTTTGGGACAGATTATGCGCTCTCGCTTATTTGAGCATTTTACAAAAATGTCTCCAGCTTTTTATCAGACTTATCGGACAGGGGACCTGATGGCGCATGCCACCAACGATATCAATGCCTTGACTCGTCTGGCAGGAGGCGGTGTCATGTCTGCGGTGGATGCCTCTATCACGGCTTTAGTGACCTTGATGACCATGCTCTTTAGCATTTCATGGCAAATGACCTTGGTTGCCATTCTGCCCCTGCCTTTCATGGCTTATGCGACCAGTCGTCTAGGGAGAAAGACCCACAAGGCTTTTGGTGAATCGCAGACTGCCTTTTCTGAACTCAATAACAAGGTGCAGGAGTCTGTATCAGGTATCAAAGTGACCAAGTCTTTCGGTTACCAGGCGGACGAGCTCAAGTCCTTTCAGGCAGTCAATGAATTGACCTTCCAAAAGAACCTGCAAACCATGAAATACGATAGTCTCTTTGACCCTATGGTTCTCTTATTTGTTGGTTCCTCCTATGTTTTAACGCTCTTGGTCGGCTCCTTGATGGTTCAGAAAGGGCAAATCACGGTTGGGAATCTGGTCACCTTTATCAGCTACTTGGATATGCTGGTTTGGCCTCTTATGGCTATTGGTTTCCTCTTTAATATCACTCAGCGAGGGAAGGTTTCCTATCAGCGGATTGAGGAACTTTTGTCTCAGGAATCACCTGTACAAGACCCTGAGTTTCCTTTAGATGGAATTGAAAACGGGCGCTTGCAGTATGCCATTGATAGCTTTGCCTTTGAAAATGAGGAAACACTGACAAATGTTCACTTTAGTTTGGGAAAAGGGCAAACCCTGGGCTTGGTTGGTCAGACAGGCTCTGGAAAAACGTCCTTGATTAAGCTTCTCTTGCGTGAGTACGATGTGGATGAGGGAACCATTTATCTAAACGGTCACGATATTCGCGATTATCGTCTGACAGATCTTCGTAGTCTTGTGGGCTATGTTCCTCAGGATCAGTTCCTCTTTGCGACTTCGATTTTAGATAATATCCGCTTTGGCAATCCTAACTTGCCCCTTTCAGCGGTCGAGGAAGCGACTAAGCTAGCTCAAGTTTATCAAGACATTGTAGACATGCCTCAAGGATTTGATACACTGATTGGTGAAAAGGGAGTCAGTCTTTCTGGAGGTCAAAAGCAGCGTCTGGCCATGAGTCGAGCTATGATTTTAGACCCTGATATCTTGATTTTGGATGATTCCTTGTCCGCCGTGGATGCTAAGACAGAGTATGCGATTATCGACAACCTCAAGGAGACGCGAAAGGACAAGACAACCATTATTACGGCTCATCGCCTCAGTGCAGTTGTCCATGCAGATTTGATTTTAGTCCTGCAAAATGGTCAAATCATCGAACGAGGCAGACACGAAGACTTGCTAGCTTTGGATGGCTGGTATGCCCAAACCTACCAGTCTCAGCAGCTGGAAATGAAAGGAGAAGAAGATGCAGAATAAGAAAGAACAATGGACTGTATTGAAGCGCTTGATGTCTTATCTCAAGCCTTATGGCCTCCTGACCTTTTTGGCACTCAGTTTGCTCCTAGCGACGACGGTCATTAAAAGTGTCATTCCCCTTGTGGCTTCCCACTTTATCGACCAGTATCTGAGTAATCTTAACCAACTAGCCATTACCGTTTTGCTGATCTACTATGGTCTCTACATCCTACAAACTGTAGTTCAGTATGTTGGCAATCTTCTCTTTGCGCGCGTGTCTTACAGTATTGTTAGGGATATTCGTCGCGATGCCTTTGCCAATATGGAAAAGCTGGGCATGTCTTATTTTGACAAGACGCCAGCAGGCTCCATCGTCTCTCGTTTGACCAATGATACTGAGACCATCAGCGATATGTTTTCAGGGATTTTATCTAGCTTTATCTCTGCAGTCTTCATATTTCTGACAACTCTTTATACCATGTTGGTGTTGGATTTTCGTTTGACAGCTTTAGTCTTGCTCTTTCTCCCCTTGATTTTCCTTTTGGTCAATCTCTATCGGAAAAAATCAGTGAAAATCATTGAGAAAACCAGAAGTCTCTTGTCAGATATCAATAGCAAGCTGGCTGAAAACATCGAGGGAATCAGAATAATCCAGGCCTTTAATCAAGAGAAGCGCCTACAGTCAGAGTTTGATGAAATCAACCAAGAACACTTGGTCTATGCCAACCGTTCTGTAGCCTTGGATGCCCTCTTTTTGCGCCCTGCCATGAGTTT